>JAIRZN010000174.1 GCA_031267205.1 Tannerellaceae bacterium
AACATTACTCACCTCATCCATCACTCCGACAGAGGCTGTCAGTATGCTTCCAACGAGTATATTTCCATACTAAGGAACAATAACATCCGCATAAGTATGACTGAAAATGGAGACCCCAAGGAGAATCCTCAGGCGGAACGCATAAATAACACGATGAAAAACGAACTTCTAAAGGGTTGTGTGTTCAGGAACATCGATGAAATAAAAAATGCAGTCAGCAAAGCTGTTAACTTCTACAACAACGAGCGTCCTCACATGAGTATTGACATGATGACGCCACGTGAAGCGGCAGATTGCGAGGGCGAGATCAATAAAAGGTGGAAAAGTCATCGTCTTATCGCGATAAAAGGTTTACCTTCGCCCCTCTGTCGTGCTTCTTCGCGGGGAGATACGCCTCGAGTCAACCCATGACACGCCCAAAATCGAATGGAATGGGTAGTAGAACAAATATGGGTAGCTTAATATAGTGGAGAGAGAAATCTCAAATAAAACAGGGTGAGTCAATAACTTGGTTTTGACACAGCCTCTTGTGTAAAAATTCAGCGGCTTCAAAAGTATCTTTTGGAGCTTGTGTAAAAATTCAGCAGGCTGTTGGAATATTTTCAAAAATATTATTGGAACGCGGACGGTTCGAAAATCGGGGCCTTCGGGAGAAATAGTCTTCCGGTTAAACGCCCGCTTCGCCCGTTAATTAATATGTATAAATAATAAAACAACGCAGGTGTTGCGCTTGTATGTTGTAACTTTTATACATTTACGAGGCTTTTTAAGGATGAATACCATGGATCCAAAGGGCATTGGGAATTGAGAATCAGGGATTATTTAAATTAATACAGACAGAATGATGAATACAATTACTGAAAAAACGGCGGTCGGGCTGATCGCTTTATGCGTGGCCGTGTGCATTATATATCCCGCCTCCGCACAGGCGCCGCGCGAGATAGAATCGTGGGTGACGACGGCGGACCGGACGGCGCTGTTCCAACAACAATCCCGCCGTATAGCCTTCGGCAAGGAAGACCGCAGGGGATTGCCCGTTGTCGTAGACGACCGCCAGGCTTTCCAACCCATCGACGGCTTCGGGTTTGCAATGACCGAAGGCAGCGCTTTCCATCTCAACCGCATGAGCGCGCCGGAGAGGAAAAAGATATTGGAAAAACTCTTCGCCACCACAGGCGACAACATAGGCGTCAGCTACATACGGCTTACGCTTGGGGCTTCGGACTTGAATAATTTCGTTTATTCCTACAACGATTTGCCGGAAGGCGAAACGGATTATGAGCTTAAGAAGTTCAGTCTCGGCCACGATTATGACGATATTATCCCCGTTATGAAAGAGGTTCTCGCCATCGCGCCCGGAATCAAGGTAATGGCCTCGCCCTGGTCGGCTCCCGCGTGGATGAAGACTAACAACGACGTAAGGGACGGATTCCTCCGCAAGGAATGTTACGGCGTCTACGCCCGCTACTTCGTGCGCTACATCGAGGAGATGAAGAAAGAAGGCATTACCGTCGACCTTGTCACGATACAGAACGAGCCTCTCAACTCGCGCAACACGCCGAGTATGCCCTGGTACTTCCAAGACCAGGAAGAGTTCGTGCGCGAACATCTCGGCCCTGCCTTCGAGAAGGCGGGGATAGGAACCAAGATTGTCGTCTTCGACCACAACTGCGACCGTCCCGATTATCCGCTCTCCATACTGAGCAACCCCGAAACGGCACGGTACATCGACGGCTCGGCCTTCCACCACTACGGCGGTTACATAAGCTCGATGTCCGTCGTTCACGCCGCCCGTCCGGACAAGAATATCTATTTCACCGAGCAGATGCTTACCGAACGCCCCGGCAGCACGGCGATTAATATCGCAGCCCCCGTGAAGCGGTTGCTTATCGACGTGACGCGCAACTGGAGCCGTAACGTTGTGCTGTGGAATTTCGCAGCCGACCCATTGAACGATCCCCACACCGATAACGGCGGATGCTCGATGTGCCAGGGAGCGATAAGCATCGACGGCGACAGTGTCACGCTCAACGTCGCCTATTACGCGATAGCGCACGCCTCCAAGTTCGTCCGCCCCGGCTCCGTCCGCATATCCTCGACGCATCCCTTCGATACGGGCGTAGACATGACGCAAGACGAGGAACGCCCCGAAGTGCGCCGCGCCACAGTAGTGACCCACAGCGAAGTCCTTCCTAACGTAGCCTTCAAGACCCCCGAAGGGAAAATTATCCTGATAGTAGCCAACAACACATGGTCGGACAACACCGTCAAGATACAGCACAACGGCCTCTTCGCCTACGATCGCCTGCCGCCCGGAGCCGTCGCGACCTACGTCTGGTGAAATATTCATATCATAAGAGCAGAGATAAAAATGTTAACACAAAAGCAAATAGACATAGTCATCAGTTCCATGATGCCCTATAATCCCGTAAGGATAGGGATATTCGGCTCCGTAGCCCGTGGCGAAGACACGAAGGAGAGCGATATAGATATCCTTTACCGCTTGAAAAACGCTGTCGGCCTGTTTAACCTGGTGCGAATGAGAAACGATCTGGAACAAAAATTGAACAGGAAAGTGGATTTGGTTTCCGAACAGTTTATTCATTCCAAATTAAAACCACATATTATGAACGATTTGAAGATAATCTACGATAATGGAAGATAGGAATTTATTCAGACTGGGACATATTCGCGACAGCATTAGCAAAATTGAATATTTGGCGAATAACCTTCATAGTTATGATAACTTTGAAGAACGATGGGTAGAGCAAGATGCTATTATCCGTAATCTTGAAATTATCGGCGAGGCGTCCATTAATGTTTCCAATGATTTGAAAGAGCGATACCCTGATGTTAATTGGAGGGAAATGCGGGGAATGCGGAATTTTGTAACGCACCAATATTTTGGAGTTGAATTAAGCGATATTTGGTTTACAGTTATAAATGACATCCCTATTCTCAAAAAACAAATTCAGAATATTATCGACGATTCAGGCGGAGACTACCAAACAATATAAATAAAAACGTATGCAGATAAAAATAAATAAAAACTTATGCAGATAAAAAGCTACATCCAATCAAACGGCGAAAGATTCCTGGAGGAATTATTTTCGCTGGTACGGATACCTTCCGTAAGCGCCAAGCATGAGCACAAGCCCGACATGGAAGCATGCGCCCGTAAATGGGCGGAAGTGTTGCTCTCGTCGGGCGTCGACAATGCCCGCGTGATGCCTTCAGAGGGCAATCCCGTTGTTTATGCCGAAAAGACGCTCTCGCCCGAAGCGCCCACCGTGCTCGTCTACGGACATTACGACGTCATGCCGCCCGAACCGCTGGAACTGTGGAAAAGCGAACCCTTTGAACCTGTCATCCGCGACGGGCGTATATGGGCGCGTGGAGCCGACGACGACAAAGGGCAGGCCATGGCGCAGGTCAAGGGCTTTGAAACAGCCCTCAGGCTCGGCCTGCTGGCATGTAACGTGAAATTCATCATAGAAGGCGAGGAGGAAATAGGCTCGCCGAGCCTGGAGGCCTTTTGCGTGCAACACCGCGAGCTACTGAAGGCCGATGTGATTTTAGTCTCGGACACAAGCATGGTCGCGCCGGGCATACCTTCGCTCACTACCGGCTTGCGCGGCTTGGCCTACTGGGAAGTGGAACTGACCGGGCCTAACCGCGACCTTCACTCAGGGCATTTCGGCGGGGCGGTAGCCAATCCTGTCTATGCGCTCTGTAAACTATTGTCCGGCATCCTGGACGACAACGGCCGCATCACGATACCCGGCTTTTACGACGACGTGGAAGACGTATCCGCAGCCGAACGCGCCATGATAGCCAAAGTGCCTTTCGACGAAGATGTATACAAAGCCTCCATCGGGGTGGACGAACTCTTCGGCGAAACAGGATACGCAACCCTGGAACGCAACAGTTGCCGCCCGTCATTCGACATCTGCGGCATTAAGGGCGGCTATACAGGCGAGGGAGCCAAAACCGTACTTCCGTCAAAAGCCTGCGCCAAGGTATCCTGCCGCTTAGTTCCCCACCAGGATCACAAAAAGATAGAGCGACTCTTCGCCGAACACCTGACGCGGATAGCTCCCGCATCGGTAAAGGTGAAAGTAACGCCGCTGCACGGCGGACAGGGATACGTCTGCCCCATAGACCTGCCGGCATACAAGGCGGCGGAAAAGGCTGTCGGCATAGCCTTCGGCGCGCGCCCATTAGCCATACGGCGAGGCGGCAGCATACCTATCATCTCCACCTTCGAAGAAGTATTGGGCGTAAAGACCGTCCTCATGGGCTTCGGCCTGGAGGAAAACGCTATCCATTCGCCCAACGAAAGCTTCGCCCTCGATTCCTTCTATAAGGGAATAGAATCCGTCGCCGAATTTTATAAGGAATATAAATGACGCGCAGCATACTCATAAAAGGCGCCGAACTCGCAGGCGTACCTACCGACATACTGACCGAAGGCGGATACATCAAACAGGTATCCGCCTCGATTCCCGTCGCCGCCGGCATAGAGATAGACGGGCGCGGAAAGGCCGTGATACCAGGCCTTATAAACGCACATACGCATGCCGCCATGACGCTTTTGCGCGGCATTGGCGACGATATGCCCCTCATGCGGTGGCTGGAAGAAAAGATATGGCCTAACGAAGCTCTCCTGACACACGAGGATGTCTACTGGGGAGCGCGCCTTGCTTGTCTCGAAATGATAAAAAGCGGGACGACAGCCTTCCTTGACGGCTACTACAAGCTGCATGCAACAGCGGAAGCGGTGGAGGAAATGGGCGTCCGCGGCGTATTATCATGCGCCTGCTTCGACCGTTTCGACCCCGTAGAAGCCGAAAGAGGCAAACGCGAGGTGCAAAAGCTTTTCGCCGGAACGGATTCCCTCCACCCGCGTATCAAATTCGCCTTAGGCCCTCATGCCATATACACCGTATCAGGCCCTTTGCTGCAATGGATAAACGCCTTTGCGCAGGAACGCGGCCTCGCCATACAGATACATCTGGCAGAGACGGAAGGAGAGGTAGCCGGCTCCATAAAACGCTTTGGCTGCACCCCCGTCCGCCATCTGCACCGATTGGGGGCGCTCTCCCCCCGCTTGAGCATAGCTCACGGGTTATATGTAGACGACGAGGAGATACGCATCCTCGCGGACAACGGCGTAAAGGTGGTGCACAACCCCGCCTCCAATATGAAGCTTGCATCAGGCGGCAACTTCAGGTTCGTACAAATGCGCAAGGCGGGCATAACGGTAGGCCTCGGAACCGACGGCTGTGCATCGTCTAACAACCTGGATATGATAGAGGCCATGAAGTTGGCCTCCCTCCTGGGGAAAGTATCCCGCAAAGACCCTGAGGCCCTGACCGCCGGCGAGATGCTGACAGCCGCCACCGAAAGCGGAGCGGAAATATTAGGACTCAAAGCCGGCCGCATCGAAGCCGGATACCTTGCCGACATCTGCCTCGTAGACCTCAACATCCCGGCCTTCACGCCCAACCACAACTTTGTCTCCAACTTAGTATACGCCGCTAACGGCAGTTGCATAGACACAGTAATATGCGACGGCAGGATACTGATGCAAAACAAAACAGTCCCCGGCGAAGAAGAAATCCTCGAACGAGTAAAGGCCATAGCCCGGAAGTTCACCTAAGTCCACCCATGTGAAACCGAGTATAATAGCCGGATTGGGAAAATAAATGGACAAATTTGCTTTTCTCCAAAGAATGCATAACTTTGCCCTATTCAAATTCCGCGCCGGCATAATGATGTGATATAATACTAATGCATTTAAGTTGTTATCCGTTGCCGGGCCTGCCGGTTTGAATAATGTTCACGTCCTATCATATTCCACCTTGGCCCTCTGACTATAAACAGGCGCGTACACTCCGGCTAACACACCGCGGGCGATAAAGGGCGCCGCAATTAAATCTTTTATTATTCGCAAACAGTTTAACAACAAATAAGCATATGATTTACGGTTATATTAGAGTAAGTACAGATAAGCAGACAGTGGAAAACCAGCGCTTCGAGATTAATCAATATTGCGACAAAAACGTAATAGAAGTAGATACATGGATCCAGGAAATCATTTCGGGTGTCAGCGAGCTTAAAGATAGAAAACTCGGTAAGCTGCTTAAAAAAATGAAGCGTAACGATATACTGATATGTTCCGAACTATCGCGGTTAGGAAGGAACCTGCTCATGATAATGAGCATCCTCAACGAATGCATGAACCGCGACATCCAGGTATGGACAATCAAAGACAATTACCGCCTTGGGAAAGACATCAACTCCAAGGTCCTCGCCTTTGCCTTCGCCCTCTCCGCCGAAATCGAACGGAACCTTATCTCGCAGCGCACCAAAGAAGCCCTCCAACGCAAACGCGCCGAAGGCGTAATCTTAGGCAGACCGAAAGGACGTAAATCAAAAGTCAAGAAACTGACGGGCCGGGAAGCGGAAATCAGGCTCCTCCTGGAACAAAACACATCCAAAAGCGCCATCGCCCGTATTTATGGCGTCCACCGCGTGACCATGGCGGAATTTATAAGAGATTACGTATGCTTCTTCCCCTCCAACCACCACCAGCCACTCCTCACTTCCCGCCCAAGGGGGTAGGCGCATCTTTCCCCATCATACAGGCTACAACCGCATCCCCGGTCACATTAACCGCAGTACGCAACATATCCAAAGGACGATCAATCCCTATAATCAACGCCAGACCCTCGGCAGGAATGCCTATGGAAGTAAGAACCATCGCAAGAATAACATATGTCCCCCCCGGTATGCCCGGCGTGCCGATAGAAGAAAGGACAGTCATAAACAACACCGTCAACATCTGCGACAGCGTAAGGTCGACACCCAGCACCTGCGCTATGAAAAGAATAGCAATAGCCTGGTAACACGAAGTGCCGTCCATATTAACAGTCACGCCAACAGGCAAGACAAAAGAGGAAATCTCCTTAGACACCTTCAAATCCTCCTCCACCGCCTTCATCGTAACCGGAAGAGTAACGGCGCTGCTGCTCGTAGTAAACGCAAAAAGCTGCACAGGATACATGGCGCGTAAAAACCCCCTTACAGTAACCCCCCTGCCGAATAACCTGAGCACAAGCGGGTAAAACCCATACATTATAATAAGCATACCCGAAGTCACCGTCAAGGCGTACAACCCCAAAGCGCTGAAAATGCCGGCATCCCCCCGGAAATCAACCACCAACCCCGCCATAAGCGCCGTAACCCCAACCGGAGCCAATTTGATAATAAACCCCACCATCTTCAATATAATATCGTTAAGCCCGTCAAAGAAATCAACAACCGGCCTCGCCTTCTCCCATGGAATAAGCAGCGACGCAACAGCAAAAAGAATGGCGAAAAATATAACCTGTAATATAGCGGAATTATTACCCGCCGCACTCACTATATTATCGGGCACTATATCGTTAAGGAAATCCAAAGGCCCCTGCATCATCCCGGCCTCCTGGGTCTTCTCGGCGATAACGCTCCGGTACGTCTCCTGCAATCCGGCAGCAACCTCCCGGTCGACTAAAGCGCCGGGACGTACCAACACCCCCAGCCCAACCCCAAAGGAAGCGGAAAGGGTAATGAAACACAAATAAATAAGCAAAGTCCTTATCCCCAATCCCGAAAATTTACTGATGTCCTTCAAGCCCGCAATCCCCTTGACAAGCGTAACGAAAATAAGCGGAATAGCAATCAACCTCAACATACGTATAAACAACTGCCCCCAAGGCGTAATCCAGTCCACGACAAAGCCCCCGCCGCCCGCATATATAGCCGTCAGGCCGACAATAATCCCCAAAACCATCCCAGCAAGAATCTGCAAATACAAGGGAACAGAAAGTTTTTTCATCCGCGTCTTCATAAATCGTCACAGTTTGTTTCCCCGCAAAGATAGCATTTTAATCCCCCCGCCCCCGTAAT
>JAIRZN010000190.1 GCA_031267205.1 Tannerellaceae bacterium
ACAGATTAGTTCTCATAAATTATACACTATTGCAGTTTATACTCTGATTGTATTGGCGCAAAGATAAAAAGGATATTCCAAAAAACACAAATAACTACGCATAATTTTTCGCATCAACGTCCAAATATGCATATCAACGGCATAGCAAAGCTAAGGAGGTGTCCTAAACATATAAAAGGCCATAAATTCCCTCCGTGGGAACGCCTTAAATTTGGGCAAGCTTCAAATTATCAATTTGGATGAATCCGTAGCCCGTGCCTATCTCTCCAAGAATAATTTTGGCGCCCCCCTACATTGTCGACGACGAAGAGGGCGCCACGAGGGACGCCCCTACATTTCCGCCGGCGCGGGAATATCTATACATATATATAAGGTGACGTTTTTAATTAATCACGCGCCGGCGGGAAACGATAAATATAGGGGCGTCCCTCGTGGGCGCCATCTTCGTATCCCCGCCGGCGGAAACGGATACGCTGGCGCGGGCTTGTAGCCCGTGCCAATAGCTTGGTTGCGCAAATGTGTCTTTCCCAGGCAATGGGCACGGGCTACAAGCCCGCGCCAGCGGTGTTGTTTCCGCACCATGCGCCGACGTCCTCGCGCTGATTTGTGGCTTTCCCGTTAACGGAAATTAACAAATAGGACTATTTGGAACGTTCCTGTTAACCGGAATTAACCACCGGAATTATTTGGAGCGGCCCCGTTAACCGGAATTAACCATTGAAAAAAATTGGAGGTTTCCCATTAACGTGCTTTAACCATTAAAAATTTTTGGAGCTTTCCTGTTAATGGGAATTAACCATTGAAAACTTTTGGAGGTTTCCCGGTGTCGGGAAAGTTCCAATTTGAAAATTTGTGGTTTTCCCAACTTGGGGAAAATTTGGCTTTGATGATTTGGAGTGTTCCCATTAACGGGAATTAACAAACGGGACGATTTGGAGCGGCCCAGTTAACGGGATTTAACCACTGGAGTTATTTGGAGCAGCCCAGTTAACGGGAATTAACCAACGGGAAAAATTGGAGGTTTCCAGTTAACGTGCTTTAACCGTTGAAAATTTTTGGAGGTTTCCAGTTAACGGGATTTAACCATTGAAAACTTTTGGAGCTTTCCAGGTCTTGGGAAAGCTTCAAATAAATTATTTGGAGGTTTCCAGATGTTGGGAAAGCTTCAACGGGACGATTCGGGGGTTCACGGGCTTGGGGACTGTTTGTTTTTTACTAAGGGGGCGGCTCAATCGGGAGGGCTGTGGCCTTGGGATGGGGCGGAGGGGGGGGTCGTTGCTTTCCCGAAGGGGGGAAAAAAATTTTTACGCGGCGGGGCTTGGGGCGACGGTGTTTTTATGGCAAGGAAAGGCCGCCTCTGTCGCAGAGACGGCCTTTCGGTACAAATTTAATAATGCGACCTTTTTTCTATAATCATTTTCTGATGGTTAAATGTAGAAATCTGTGTTCTTACTAACTATGCCGGTTGTTGTGCAAATAGCGTGCCGGGAATTGGCGGCGGGGGGTGCGGGATGGGTTTGTTGGTTTGGGTCAGGTTTATAGGTTGTTTTTGGAGGGGGAGGAGGCGGGGGGGCGCGAGGTTTTTGTGCGGGGAATTATTCTACATATGGGGAATGGTTCTACGGTTGCGGCGTTTGCTGTACATTTATTTGATCTGTGAGGGCTTGTATGCGGGCGATGGCGGCGGCGAGAGTTTGCTTCCACTGGGGGTCGTTGGTTGCGTTTTCGTTTGTTTCGAGCGTGCGGAGGAGGGCGACTATCGTTTTGGCTTCGAGGAGGGTGAAGAGCGGGATTAGTTTGTGCGATATGGCGGCGGCTTGCTGCCGGTTTGCTTCCGCGAGGGCTTTTTGGAGGAGGGAGAGGCTTTTTTGCGTTTCTTCGGAGAAGGATTGGAGGATGGCGGCGGCGGCTGTGGCGTCGTTGCCGGCGAAGGCTGTCAGGGCGGCTACGTTTGGCTCGTCAGGCGGGGTTTGCGTTTGCGGGGGGAGCAATTTGTTCACGAGGGTTGTAAATTCTTCTATGGTAAGGGGCTTATTGAGGAATCCGTCGAATCCGGCTTCGGCGTAGTGTTCCTTTTCTTCGCTTATGCCGGCCGTGAGGGCGATTACGGGTATATTTTTGGTTGCGGGCGCGTGGGCTTTTGTGTTGCGCACGCGCTTGAGCAGTTCGTAGCCGTCGAGGAGCGGCATTTGTATGTCGGTGAGGATTAGGTCGAAGGATGTTGCGGAGCTTAGTTGATCGAGGGCGTCGCGAGGGTTGGAGATGGCGGTTATGTTGATATGGTTGCGGCGGAGGAGTTCTTCTGTGAGTTTTAGCTGAAGCAGGTCGTCGTCGATTGCGAGGCAGTTGAGGCCGTGCCTGAGGAGCGTCGGCGGGGCGTCGGCGGGGTCATTTCCGTCGACATTTCCGGCTTGTGGCAGGGGGATTGCGATGGTAAAGACGCTCCCTTTGCCTGCGACGCTGTCCAGGGAGATATTTCCGTCCATCAGGGATACGATTTTGCAGGCGATGGACAGGCCGAGGCCGAAGCCTTCCGTTTTTTCGCTTCCTGCGAGGCGGGTGAACTCCTTGAAGATTATTTTTTGCTCGGATTCTTTTATACCCGGCCCTTCGTCTTTTACGGATATGATTATGAGGTTTGCCTCCGTGTCGTTGGCCGGTTGGGCGGATACTGTGAGGTAGACGGAGCCGGCGGGGGTGAATTTGATTGCGTTTGAGAGCAGGTTGCTTACGGCTTGCCGGATTCGTATGGGATCTCCGACGTAAATGGGCGATTGCCGGATTGCGGTTATGTCGAGGTTAAAATCCAGCTTGCCGGAATCGGTGAGGGGCTTGAATCCGGCGTATATTTCTTCAAAGAGTACGGCGATGTTGAAAGTTACGGGGCGGATGGTCATTTTGCCCGATTCGAGGCGGTGGAAGTCCAGCAAATCGTTCACGAGCGAGAGGATGTGGCGCGAGAGGACGGTTATGTTTTCCAGGTATTGATTTGCGTGGCGGTTTTGCTTGAGCAGCTCTATGTAGCCGAGTATTGAGGATAGCGGCGCGCGGAGGTCGTGGCTGATCATGAGCATGAACTTCTCGCGGCTTTGTAGCAAGTCTTCGGCGAATTGCTTGGCGTTCTCCAGTTGCGTGCGGTAGTAGCGGCTACGGGAGACGTCGCGCAGCGTAAGATACAGGAAGGCCAGTATGATAAGGAGGAAGACGAGGGCTATGACGGCCAGGCGGATAGATGTTTGGCGCACGATTTCGCTTTTGGCAGCTTCACGGGCGAGGGCGAGGGTAGATTCTTCGCTTTCTATTTCGGACAGTATGCGGCCGATGCGTCCGGTGATGATGGCATTGCTGTATTTGAGGTCGTTGATACGTTGGTTGAGTTGCGTGTTCAGGAGAGAGTATTCCCGGTCGATACCGGCCCGTATTTTGTTCAAGACGTGCGCTATGGTATCAGCCGGATTGTATTCGTTCACGAGCGAATCTGTGCGGAGGCGCGTGGTTGAGTTTGTGACGAGCGCGGTATCCGATTTAACAGGGACGAAAGCTTCCGCGAGCCGTTTGAGGAAACCCTTCCTTTGCCGCTGCACGAGCATTGTGCTTTGTTGTATGTCTTCCTCTTTTTTTATCTCCGTTTCTTTGGCCGGTTTTTTTCCGGTCTCCATGTTGCCGGAGATGTATTTGGAGTAAAGCATGTTCATTTCCCGCCTCGTTTCCATCATCAGGCGCGTATTTTCGCGTTTGTCGGAGAGCAGGAGACCTATCCCGTTTATTTTTTCCTGCATAGAAGAATCCGGCGCGTAAGATTCCAGGAGGCGCAGTTGTTCCGCCACGCTGTCTATCACCAGGTTGAAGAGGGCGAAGTCCTCGTTTTCATCGTCGATGAACTGCGTCAGCGATTCGCCCTCGTAGAGTAGGAGCAAGGCTTTGGTTATGACGGAGGTCTTTTCCCCGCGCGGGTTATCCCCCTTTTCCTCTTCGGCTATGCGCGTCACGAGATTGGATATATAAATGACGGCGATAATGGCCGTAACGAGTATGGAGACGTATCCCCAGATAACCCGGCGTTTGAGATGCTCTACTTTCTTAGTCATCGGGAAGGCCTCCGTTGTTTCATTTAGGGATACAATCCAATTCTCTTCCTACTTTGATAAAGGCGGCGACGGCTTTATCGAGATGCGCCCTTTCGTGGCCCGCCGACAGTTGCACACGTATACGCGCCTGATCTTTCGGGACTACCGGATAGTAGAATCCGGTCACATAGATACCCTCTTCCTGCATACGAGCGGCGAAATCCTGCGACAGTTGCGCGTTGTAGAGCATGACGGCGCAGATGGCCGACTGTGTAGGCTTGATGTCGAATCCGGCTGCGAGCATCCTGTCGCGGAAATAGTTGACGTTGGCGACCAGTTTGGCGTGCAGGTCGTCGCTTTCTTTCAATATCCTAAACATTTCCAGGCTTGCCCCCACGATGGACGGGGCTAAGGAATTGGAGAAAAGGTAAGGCCTTGAGCGCTGGCGCAGCATATCAATAATTTCCTTTCTCCCGGTAGTAAATCCCCCCATAGCGCCGCCGAAAGCCTTTCCGAGCGTACCTGTGAAGATGTCCACACGTCCGTAGCAGTCAAACTGTTCAGCCACGCCATGCCCAGTCGGGCCCGCCACTCCCGCGGAGTGCGACTCGTCGACCATGACGAGGGCGTCGTACTTTTCGGCCAGGAGACATATCCGGTCCAAGGGCGCCACATTACCGTCCATCGAGAAGACGCCATCGGTAGCGATAATACGGAAACGTTGCCCGGCCGCCTCCTTCAGGCAGCGTTCCAGGTCGTCCATATCCGCGTTGGAATAGCGGTATCGTTTTGCCTTGCAAAGGCGCACGCCGTCGATGATAGAAGCGTGGTTAAGGGCATCCGAGATGATAGCGTCCTCTTCGGAGAATAGAGGTTCGAACAATCCCCCGTTGGCATCAAAGCAGGCAGCGTAGAGGATTGTATCATCCGTTTTGAAGTAGTCCGCCACGGCCTCTTCGAGCTGTTTGTGTATATCTTGCGTTCCGCAGATAAAGCGGACTGACGACATACCGTATCCGTGCGTTTTCATGGCTTGGGCGGCTGCTTCGATGAGGCGTTGATTGTCGGAGAGGCCTAAATAGTTATTTGCGCAAAAGTTCAGCACATTATTGCCGTCGTTCACCTTAATATCGGCACGTTGAGGCGTTGTGATGATACGTTCGTTCTTGTACAGGCCGTCGGCTTTTATCCGAGCAAGTTCGCCTGTCAGGAAATCTTTTAATTTTCCGTACATAGTTGTATTATTTAGTTCATGAATTTCAGGCGAAGACTATTTGTCACGACCGCCACAGAACTGAAGGCCATGGCGGCGCTCGCTATCATAGGATTGAGCAGGATACCGAAGGCAGGATATAACACGCCGGCGGCCAGCGGTATGCCGGCCAGGTTGAAGATAAAAGCCCAGAAGAGGTTTTGCCTGATCAGGCGCACCGTTTGTTTCGACAGGCGAATGGCGTAAGGCAGCAGCAGCGGGTCGGAAGTCATCAGGGTAAGCATGGCGACGTCCATCGCTATGTCCGTTCCTTTCCCCATCGCTACGCTCACGTCGGCGCGCGCCAGAGCTTGCGAGTCATTGATCCCGTCGCCGACCATGGCCACTATTTTGCCCGTTGCCTGCAAGGCTTTGATGTAGTTTTCCTTTTCTTGCGGCAAGACGCCAGCCCTGACGTAAGTTATGCCTAAGGCAGCGGCCACGTTATGTGCGCTCTGCGGCGAGTCGCCCGTCAGCAAATGGACATCTATCCCTTGTCGCGTCAAGACTTTGACGGTTGCGTAGGATGTCGGTTTTACTATGTCGCAGACAGCAATACCTGCGAGCAGAGCCGTCTCGTTACCGTAGAATACGATGCTGTATCCGTTTTCCCCCCACCGTTCCACCTGTTTCGTCATAGCTTCGGGGATATGCGCATGAAACTTTTCAAGCATCGCCCTATTACCGGCCCAGTATACGTTGTTATTTAGCGTTATGCAGACGCCGTGTCCCGTGATGCTCTCAAAAAGCTCAGGTTCGATCACCGACGCGCCGGAGTCTTTCATCCAGTCGATGATAGCGTTGGACAGCGGATGTTCCGATTTCATTTCAGCCGTGTAGAGGATGTCCAAGTAAAACGAGTCTGTTTCCGAGAGCCAGTATGAATCGACGACCTTAGGTACGCCTTCGGTAAGCGTGCCCGTTTTATCCATCACGAGGGTATCTATTTTACACAGGTTCTCAAGCGCTGAGGCGTTTTTGATAAGGATATGCCGTTCGGCGGCTTTGCCCATTCCCACCATCAAGGCGGTAGGCGTGGCGAGGCCCAAGGCGCACGGGCATGCGATGACGAGCACGGATACTGCGGAGAGCAGGGCGTGAGGGAAGGACGACACTCCCCCGACAATCATCCACACGGCAAAAGTCAACACAGCCGTGAGCGCGACTACCGGCACGAATACGCGGCTTATCCTGTCCGCCAACCGTTGGACAGGCGCTTTGCTACCCTGCGCTTCCTGCACGGCGCGTATTATTTGTCCGAGCATGGTAGCCTCGCCGGCGCCTGTTGTAAGCATCGTGAAAGCGCCTTTCTGGTTAATGGAACCGGCCCAGACCTTGTCGCCGGGGTTCTTCTCTACGGGGATAGCCTCTCCGCTGAGCATGTTTTCGTCTACGGAAGAAGTCCCTTTTTGAAGAAGGCCGTCTACCGGTATTTTTTCACCGGGGCGTATCAGTACAATATCGTTGGCGTTCAAGGCTCCCGGTTCTACTTCCTCCTCGCGGCCATCGGCAATCCGGCACGCTGTCCGCGGCTGTAATTCCATCAATCCGCGTATGGCCGAAGATGCGCTGTTTTTAGCCCTTTCTTCCAACAGTTTGCCCAGAAGGACAAAGGCGATAATGACGCCTGCCGATTCGTAGTATACCGGCGGCGCGATTCCGTTTTCGCTAAGGAATCCGGGATAGACCGTATTAAAGAGGCTGAAGAGGAAAGCGATGGAGGTGCTGAGAGCGACCAAGGTATCCATATCCGCATTTCCGCGCATCGCGTGACGTATGCCGTTAATATAAAACGAGTATCCGCATAGCAGCATAATACACAACGCCAACGCCATCATAATGTAGCAGGCGTAAGGAAGGTGCATGTATGCCATTCCTATTATAAGCAAGGGCGTCGCCAGGAGCCAGGCAAGGGCGGTCTGTCGTTTCAATCTTCCGTAATGCAATCTGTCCGCCTCCTCTCCTTTAGACGTCGAAAGGATTAATTCATAGCCTGCCGCGTGCACGGCTTTTTGTATATCGGGAAGCGTTATGCTGTCGGGGCGGTAAGATACCGTCAATTTGCCTGAGGCGAAGTTCACTGCCGCCGCCTCGACGCCATGCAAGCGCTTGACAGTGTTTTCCACCGTAATTGCGCAACCCGCGCAGCTCATTCCACCGATTATAATTATATGTGTATTTACCTTGTTCATGTGTACGAATGTTGATGAGCAAAAATAGATATAAAAATCAGCTCCTCAAAATTTTTAGGCCGCGCGAACAGCGTAGGCGTATCTAAACGCCCGCGCGATACGTTCGGAAAAGAAAAAAACGAGGCGTAATAACATTTTGTCAATAATTTGGTGTTCGATTCGATTTTGATTATGTATCTTTGTGACATTAATCTAAATTATATATATAAACGCACAACTTTTGATACTATGAGACAGAAATTATTGATTCGTGATCTGACCTTGAGAGACGGTCAGCAGTCCGCTTTTGCAACACGTATGACTCAACAGCAGGTTGACAGAGCGCTCCCCTATTACAAGAAGGCCGGTTTTTATGCGATGGAAGTATGGGGCGGCGCCGTACCCGATTCGGTTATGCGCTACCTCAACGAAAATCCGTGGGAACGACTGGAAAAGATCAAGGCTTCCGTAGGCGATGCGTCCAAGCTGACGGCCTTGTCCAGGGGACGCAACCTCTTCGGATACGCTCCTTATCCGGACGATATTATAGATGGATTCTGCAAAAACTCTATCTCTTCGGGGCTCGGCATCATGCGCATCTTTGACGCCCTCAACGACGTGAACAACATAAAGTCGACCGTCAAGTACGTCAAAGCCTACGGAGGAATCGCCGACTGCGCCGTCTGTTACACCATCGACCCGCACTTTAGCGTGACCGAACGCCTGAAGGCCCGCCTGACGGGAAAGCCTCTGCCCGACGCAGTATTTACCAGCAACTATTTCCTTGGAAAAGCCATGGAGATGGAAGCTCTGGGAGCCGATATGATAAGCATAAAGGATATGAGCGGACTCATCCGGCCTTCACGCATCGCCGAACTTGTTACAATGTTCAAGAAGAAGCTCAACATACCGCTGGACTTCCACACGCACTGTACGCCCGGCTATGGCTTGGGCGCCGTCTTCTCGGCTATCGTTAGCGGAGTAGATATTGTGGACACCGTTATCTGGAACTTTGCGGGAGGCCCCGCAGCGCCGGCTATCGAACTTGTCTATCTTTTCTGCAAGAAATTGGGCGTTGAGACGGATGTCAATATGGAAGCCGTGGCGGAGATCAACCGCGAACTCTTCGATATACGTCGCGAACTGGAGCCGTTCGACGCCGTCAAACAGTTTCCCAAGACCTTCAACCCTCTTACCGATGCCTTACCTGCGGAAATCGACCGACTTTTCGACAAGGCCGTCGCCGCAGCGAAGAAGAACGACGAAGAAGCTCTCCTGCAGGCTTGTCACGCGATAGAGGATTACTTCGGTTTCCCCAAGCCGAACGAATTGGTGAAAAAGGCCGAAATACCCGGAGGAATGTACACCAATATGGTCGCCCAGTTGAAGCAAATGAACGCCATGGACATACTCGAAGACGCCATGAAGCTCATCCCGTCCGTACGCCTGGATGCAGGACTGCCCCCATTAGTTACGCCAACGAGCCAGATCGTAGGCGCCCAGGCCGTAAACTGCGCCCTCGACATCAAGAACGGGAAAGCTATGTACACCAACGTCTCCAACCAATTCGTCGCCTTAGTGAAAGGCGAGTACGGAAAGACCCCCGTGCCGGTAGACCCGAAGTTCAGGCTCAAGATAGCCAAGGTGGAAGCGGAAACGCCGTACGACACCTCCCGTCACCGTCTGCAGGAAAACCCGGAGTTGACGGAACTCGGCGGCATA
>JAIRZN010000084.1 GCA_031267205.1 Tannerellaceae bacterium
CAGGGTGTAGATGGAATCCCGGCATACGGTGAGCGTTTCGTAATCGTTGCGCTGAATGTACCAGTTGTCGACGTCCTCGAAGCCTGCGCCGTTGTTTTCCGCAAAGACTTGCCAATCGCTTGCCGTTTGTCCGAATATAGAGTAGTATTCGATGTCTTTGAAGTAAACCCTGCCGTCCGGCGCGTCTTCTTCCTGTCCTTTATTGCATCCGCTTATTGCTGTTACGAACAGGGGGATGAGTAACAAAATTGTATTTCTAATGTGTAGCATATTAAATTGTTTTTGGCTATTTTACTGTGTTTTGTAACCAAGACCATACATGTCCCGGCTTCATTTCTTCGATGGAAAAACAGGTTCATTTCATAATAAACGCCTCTCTTTCTAAGGAAATTTTTGCGTTGTAAAGGTATAACTTTTTCTGATTACCTGATTTCCGTCCCGTTTTCTGTTTCGCTGGCGCGGACTTGTAGTCCGTGCCCATCGCCTGGGAAAGAGACATTGTGCGCAACCAATCTATCGGCACGGGCCACAAGCCCTGGCCGGCGGGGGCACGCCCTGATTATTCATATTCATGCGCCAAAACGAAGAGGGCGCCCACGAGGGACGCCCCTACATTTCCCTGGCCGGCGGGGACACGCCCTGATTATTCGTATTCATGCGCCAAAATGTAGGGGCGTCCCTCGTGGGCGCCCTCTTTGTTAATGTGGGGGCGATGCATAAAAGCAGGCCTTCGCGTTTGCGTGAGGGATAGTAGCGTAAAGCCCGGAACGAGCGTAGCGAGCGAGGACTTGTAGCGGATAGCCCGACCGCGCCGTAGGCGGGGGCACGCCCTGATTATTCTTAGAGCAAGCGTGAATTGCTTGGTTCGCCGGCGGGGGGGTACAAAAAAGGGCGGACACTCAGGCCCGCCCTTGCATTGTTTGTACAAGTTTTGTTTTATAATTTGCTGGAGATTTCTTTCAGCAGTGTATTTGCATTGGCGATGGTTTCGCCGTTTTCGCTGTATATTCCGGCTATGCGCGAGCCTTTCCACAGGACGGGTATGTCGCCGTTATAACGGTCTTTTATCAGGATGTCGCCCTCTTTGAGGAGGTCGAGCGGTTGAGCTGTGAAGGTGAGGTAGGACGTGAGCGTTTCTTTGCTGCCGGCGCTTGACTTGGCGTCGATAACGAATAGTTGAAACGTTTTACCGTCCGCTTCATACGTGGCTGTGTAGACCGACTTGAGGAATTCGTGGCCGATGTAGCTTGAGGTGATGTAGGTTTCCGAATAGGGCTTTTTGCCTTTTGCGGGGAAGACTTTCAGTATATCGGGGTAGCCGGCCTT
This sequence comes from Tannerellaceae bacterium, assembly GCA_031267205.1. Taxonomy (GTDB): domain Bacteria; phylum Bacteroidota; class Bacteroidia; order Bacteroidales; family Tannerellaceae; genus DFXE01. The sequence continues at coordinate 1,327 of JAIRZN010000084.1, forward strand.
CGGGTCTATCTTCGATGCTAAGCCGCGGGCTATGGCGGGAAGAATGTCCTTTACGTCCGTGTCGCTATGGCTCGACATTTTGACATAAATGCATCCTGCGAAGAAAAACAGGTTTTCCCCGTCGCCCTGCGCTTCTCCGCCTATGTCCGGCAGGTAGGTCAGTTCCGTTGAGCGTTCGGAGGCATACATGCCGAAGGCGTCCTCGGGCGTAGCGTGGCGGTAGGCCTGTATGGTGATGTAGTCTTCACCCTTTTTGCAGTCGACCGACGTCATTTCCCTGAAATTATTTTCGAGGAATAGCGGGGCGGCCCCATTGATACGGTCAAAGAGGTTGTCGGGGTTAAAGACTTCCGGTTCTTCCGATATGCTCCATCCTTCGACTGCGGGCAGCCACGACTTCAGTTCTGTTGGTGTTTGCGCCGGTAGCCGGTGAAGCGAGAACAGCAAGACGATTATCAAATACGAATACTTCATGTATAAAGATTAATGTGTATGAATCATGTTAACAGGACGTCCGGGACTTGCAGCACGGGGGTGACGGCGGCTATTCTGGCAGCCACGTCAAATCCCGACGAGCATTTCACCTTGCATTCGCCTTTACATGAGCGGCAGAGGTTTTTCGTGTCAGGGAGGTTAAGTTCCAGCAGAGTTTCTTTTGAGAGGTTGGCGTATTTGTATCCGTAGGCATACATGTAGGCACGCATCAGTTCGGGGACGGGGAGGTGTTCGGCGCATTCGTCGCCGCATTTCCCGCAACGTTGGCAGAAGAGCATTTCTTTGTCGCACAGCATGGCCAGGTATTCCTTTTCATTGGAGGACAAGGCAGGGTTATTGCCTGCGGCGAGGCATTCGTCCAGTTCGTCGAAGTTACTGAATCCGGGTATGATGGTAGCGATGTTTTCATTTTTCCATGCCCATTTGAGGCAGGCCTGGGCGTTGATTTTCTTTTTACCTTCGGCATCTTCTGCGGCACCCGTCATGGTTTTCATTGCGATAAAGCCTACGCCGGCTTTCACTCCGCGTTCGATAGCCTCTTCGGTTTCTTTGAGGTTATGCAATTTGAAGTTGTAACTCAGCAATATCACGTCATAGATACCTGCGTCGATGCCTGCATTTATCAATTCCGGTTTCAGGGCGTGCGTAGAGAATCCGAGATACTTCACTTTGCCGTCGTCGCGAAATTTTTTCAGCAGGTTAATAACCCGTTCATTCGTTATTTCCTCTACTCTTTCGAGCGCATGAGTGAAGAACATTTCCACGTGTTTCATTTGAAGCCGTTTCAGGCTGAGGTCAAGCAGATCCGTAAGTTCCCGTTCAAAGCTATCCTTGAGCGGATATTGGAATTTACCTTTGGTAGCGATAGTAAAGGAATCGCGGGGTTTATCTTTGAAGAAGTTCCCCAGCATCTCTTCGTTTCGCCCGTTCTGGTAGCCGTGCGCCGTATCGAAATGTGTGATACCCGAATTATATGCCGCCCTTACGACATTAGGATTGTCCGCCCGCATGACGCCCATACTCAGGATAGGCAGTTTCAAGCCCGTCCTGCCCAGTGTACGCAGGGGGAATTCGCACGTTTTACTCACTTTCGGAGCATCCAAAGCCGATGCTGCCGCTGAGGGAGCAATCACCGCTCCGGCTCCGGCTGCTGCCGAAAGCCTCAAAAAATCTCGTCGATTGACGCTTTTGTTTTTCATCTTACAATTTATTAAATGGATTAAATACGCCTTTATTCAAGATAATATAGACTTTACATAAATACATAGGTTTAAGCGTATGTTTAAATTTATACCGAAATTAGCTTACAATCCGGCCGCATTGCGTAGCGATTGATTGCAAAATCCTTACTATCTTTACCCTCCAAATTAAAAATTATAAGCATGATGAAAAGTAAGCCGCTTATTTTGATTACTAATGATGATGGCGTAAGCGCCGCAGGGATAAATGAATTGGCAGAATGTTTGAAAACTTTAGGCGAGCTGGTGATCTTTGCGCCCGATGGTCCCCGTTCGGGGATGTCGGGGGCTATAACTTCATTGATTCCCATAAGCTATTCCCTGTTGGAGAAAAAGGAGGGCATGACGGTTTATAGCTGTACCGGTACTCCGGTCGACTGTGTAAAGCTGGCTGTGAACGACATTTTAGACAGGGCGCCCGACCTGTTGGTATCGGGCATCAACCACGGCGGGAATATGTCGGTGTGCGTACATTACTCAGGGACGTTGGGAGCTACCGTCGAAGGGTGTATACTGGGTATTCCCTCCTTGGGCATTTCCATGACCGATTATACGGACGGCGCCTCTTTCGAGGACTGCTGTATCTTAGGACGCAGTTTGGTTCAACACCTTTTGGAAGAGAAACCGCCTAAGGGTACATATCTCAACCTTAACGTCCCGAACCTGCGGCAGGTCAAAGGCCTTAGGGTATGTCGCCAGGCCGACGGACGTTTTATCAACGAATACATGCGTTCGGAGAATGCCTGCGGAGTGCCTGTGTACTGGCTCACGGGGTCGTTGTACAGCAAGCCTCATCCGGAAAACGATACGTCGGCGCTTGACGCCGGGTACGCCTCTTTGGTACCGTGTAAGATCGACGTCACGGATTACGGATACATGGAAGAATTAAAGCGTATGATGGAAACAATAACAATAAAAATATAAGCTATGTCCGACAGTCTGCATGTACTTTTCCAAAATTCGGAGTTTGTGTTATTGGTCGCCTCCGTTATTCTTTTTTTCAGCATATTCGCCGGCAAGGCAGGGTTTCGTTTTGGATTACCCTCGCTGCTTATCTTCCTTGGAGTAGGGATGCTCTTCGGCAGCGACGGCTTAGGGATTCAATTCGGCAATCCCGATGTAGCACAGTTTATCGGTATGCTGGCGCTCACCATAATCCTGTTTTCCGGCGGTATGGATACGAAGCTTTCCGAGGTGCGTCCCGTGATGGCGCAGGGCCTTGTCCTGGCCACGTTGGGCGTGCTGCTTACAGCTATTATCGGGGGGATATTCACCTACTATCTTTTTTACTGGGTGACGGGGCAAGAAGTATTGAGCCTTGCCGAGGCGCTGTTGCTGACGGCCGTAATGTCGTCCACCGATTCCGCCTCCGTCTTTGCTATCCTGCGCGGCAGGAAAGTGCACCTGAAGGAACGCCTGCATTCGGCGCTTGAATTAGAGAGCGGCAGCAACGACCCTATGGCCTATATGCTCACCATCATGTTGATTTCTTTCATACAAGAGGGTGACATGAGTATCGGCGGCGCCGTTCTGTCCTTAGTAATAGGACTATCGCTGGGTATAATTGCCGGCTACCTGCTCGGCAAGATGCTGGTGTGGCTGATTAATAAGATCAACCTTCACAACGAATCCTATTATCCCATACTCTTGCTGGCGGGCGCCATATTTATTTTTGCGGCGACGACGCTCTGCAAAGGCAACGGCTATCTGGGCGTATATGTGGCAGGGCTGATTGTAGGCAATGCCCGCATAGTACAGAAAAAGCGTACAAGCATGTTTTTCGACGGTTTCACGTGGCTGTTCCAGATTGTGATGTTCCTTATGCTGGGCTTGCTGGTAAATCCCCACGAGCTGCTTCCGGTAGCCGGCATCGCCTTAGGCATCGGCGTGTTTATCATTGTCTTTGCCCGCCCGCTGAGCGTGTTTATCAGTCTGATACCATTTAAGAACTTCTCGTTTAAGGGAAAGCTTTACATCTCGTGGGTAGGTCTGCGCGGAGCTGTTCCCATTATCTTTGCCATCTATCCGCTGACGGCAAACCTGACACATGCAGGGATGATTTTCAATGTAGTTTTTTTCATTACCATCCTGTCCCTGCTGATACAGGGAACGACAGTCGTATCGGTAGCCAAGCTGCTTAAGCTTACGGAAACACCCGAACGGAAAGACGTCTTCGGCATCGAACTGCCCGACGGCATAAAAAGCGCCATGAGCGAAATAGATGTTACCAAGGAAGTATTGATGCACGGGAATAAATTAATGGAGTTTTCGCTGCCCGACCATACCCTGGCCGTTATGGTAATGCGCGACAACCATTATTTTGTACCCAAAGGCAAAACCATACTGCACGAAGGCGACAAACTGCTTGTTATATCCGATAACGACGACGCCCTCTTACAGGCCTATCAAGCTCTGGGTATAACTAACTATACGATGCAAAAGAATTAAACCTTGTAATTCGGCATGTACATATATGAAAATAAGTGCTACTTTTGTAGCGTGGTTTAATTCAGGTGACAACAAATTATTATAAATCAATCATTATTAATTATTGTATATAAAATGGCAAAATTAGATTTGAATAAGTATGGAATTAACGGCAACATTGAAGTGGTGCATAATCCTACTTACGAACAGCTTTTCCAAGCTGAAATGGATTCCGCAAACCGGGGATTCGAAAAAGGTGAACTCACTACAACCGGCGCCGTATCAGTGAAGACTGGTGTTTTCACCGGGCGCTCTCCTAAGGACCGTTACATTGTGAGAGACACTGTTACGGAAAATACTATCTGGTGGGACGGCAACATCAACAAGCCGGTGACAACCGAAGTATGGAATGATTTGAAAGCTCTGTCTCTGAAACAACTGAACTCAGCTAAAAAGCTTTATGTTGTAGATACTTTCTGCGGCACCAACGTAGATACACGCATGAAAGTGCGTTTCATTGTAGAAGTAGCCTGGCAGGCTCACTTCGTGACCAATATGTTTATCCGCCCGTCGCTATATGAACTTGAACACTACGGCGAACCCGATTTTACGGTATTCAACTCGTCAAAAGTAACCAACCCGAAATGGAAGGAACAAAAGCTCAATTCGGAAGTGTTCGTCCTCTTCAACCTGACGGAAAAACAACAGATTATAGGCGGCACATGGTACGGCGGCGAAATGAAGAAAGGTATGTTCTCAATGATGAACTATTACCTGCCCCTCAAAGGAATGGCATCCATGCATTGCTCAGCCAACGTAGGTGACAAAGGTGATGTGGCTATCTTCTTCGGACTGTCGGGGACGGGAAAAACTACCCTTTCTGCAGACCCCAAACGTTTCCTTATCGGCGACGACGAACACGGCTGGGACAACAACGGCGTATTCAACTACGAAGGCGGATGCTACGCTAAAGTAATCAACCTTAGCGAAGAAAACGAACCTGACATCTGGCGCGCCATCAAACGCGACGCCCTGTTGGAAAACGTAGTGGTAAAAGCCGACGGAACGCCGGACTATGCCGACGGCTCCATCACGGAAAACACCCGCGTATCCTACCCTATCTACAATATCAACAAAATCGTGCTTCCCTCAAAGGCCGGCCACGCAAGCAAGATTGTTTACCTCTCGGCAGACGCATTCGGCGTATTACCTCCGGTATCCATCCTTGACGACGCCCAGGCGCAGTATCACTTCCTTTGCGGATACACCTCCAAATTAGCCGGAACGGAACGCGGGATAACAGAACCGCTACC
>JAIRZN010000144.1 GCA_031267205.1 Tannerellaceae bacterium
CTGTGTGATATTACGGCTTTATCGTGTATATTTGCGATGTAAATATGATCCGATAGTGGCAAATAACATCAACACTCACCGTATAGCATGATCTGGAACGAAACTATTGAATGTATGGAGCGCGACGAGATGCGCAAACTGCAAGCCGTTCGCCTCGGGCGGACAGTCGAATACGCGTATCACAACACGCCTTTCTATCGTCGCAAGATGCAGGAGGCCGGCCTGGAGCCCGGCGATGTCCGTTCGCTCGACGAGATCGTGAATCTGCCCTTCACCGTCAAGCAGGATTTGCGCGACAACTACCCCTTCGGCCTGATGGCGGTGCCGATGTCGGAAATTGTCCGCCTTCACGCCTCATCAGGCACAACAGGCAAGCCGATAGTAGTTGGGTATACGCGCAAGGACTTGAGGACGTGGAGCGAGGTTGTCGCCCGCAGCCTCTATGCGGCCGGCGTGACGAGGAACGACACCGTACAGGTATCCTACGGCTATGGCCTGTTCACCGGCGGGCTTGGCCTGCACGGTGGCGTAGAGATGATAGGCGGCACCGTCATCCCGATGAGCAGCGGGAATACGCAAAAGCAGATACAACTTATGCACGACTTCGGCGCGGCGGCCCTCGCCTGTACGCCGTCGTACGCTCTTTATCTGGGCGAGACGATCCGCGAATCGGGCATCCCGCGCACAGAGTTCGCCCTTAAGACGGGCATGTTCGGCGCCGAGCCTTGGACGGAGAATATGCGAAGGGAGATCGAAGAGTCGCTCGGCATAAAGGCCTACGATATATACGGCCTGACCGAAATAATAGGCCCCGGCGTGGGGAGCGAGTGCGCCTGTCAACATGGAACGCACCTGTGGGAGGATCACTTCTACCCGGAAATACTCGACCCTGCAACTCTCCAACCGGTCGCTCCGGGCGTAACCGGCGAGCTGGTATTCACGACGCTGACCAAGGAAGGTATGCCGATGATACGCTACCGCACCCGCGACCTGACCGCGCTTCACTACGACAAATGTCCCTGTGGCCGCACCTCCGTGCGCATGGATCGCATACTCGGACGGAGCGACGACATGCTGATCATACGAGGCGTGAACGTATTCCCGTCGCAAGTAGAATCGGTGCTGCTCGATATGCCGGAGTTCGAACCGCATTACCTGATCGTAGTCGACCGCATCAACAACACGGATACATTCCAGATACAAGTCGAAGTGCGCCCCGAATACTATTCCGACGAGATGAACAAGATCATCTCCCTGCGCAAGAAGATAAGCGCCCGCATACACAGCGTCACCGGCATACAGCCCGACATCAAGATAGTCGAGCCCCGCAGCCTCGAGCGCAGTCAAGGCAAGGCGAAGCACGTAATAGACAATCGCAAATTAGTATAAACAATCACCCGAATAAACACCCTCTTATGTTAATTAAACAACTATCCGTATTCCTGGAAAACAAGAAAGGCCGCTTCAGCGCAGTATCGAACATACTCGGCAAAGCAGGGATCAACATGTCCGCCTTCACCGTCTCCGAAAGTTCCGACTTCGGCATCCTCCGCCTAATAGTCTCCAACACGGAGGAAGCCGTTAACGCCCTGCGCGCCGAATCCTACGCCGTAAGCCTGACCGACGTAGTCTGCCTGCATTGCCCCAATCAACCCGGCGCCTTAGGCAAGGCCATCGAGATAATCACCAACGCCGGCATCTCGATAGAATATATGTACGCATTCGCCCAGGGCGATTCAGCTAACGTAATCATCAGGCCCGACGATACGGGACGTTGTGTCGACGTATTGCAAGCCAACAAACTGACGCTGATAGCCGCCGGCGATCTGTACAAGTTGTAATTATTAACGTTTCTCGCCTCCTATATTGGAGAAAGTTACACTACATTTGCACGCTAAATATATTTCATATGAGAAAATTAGTGTATTACATACTTGCGGCAGCCGCCGTGTTCTCCTCCTGCGGGGAGTATAACAAGGTGTTGAAGAGCACCGATTACGAACTGAAGTATACATACGCCAAGAAGTACTTCAATGCAAAGCAATATACAAAGTCGGCCACCCTGCTGGAAGACCTTATAGTCGTCCTCAAAGGCACAAACAATGCCGAGGAATCCCTCTACCTGCTCGCCCAGAGCTACTACGGGCAAAAAGACTATCAAACCGCTTCGCAATACTTCAACACCTACTACACGACATACCCTAAGGGCGAATACGTAGAGCTGGCGCGCTACTATTCAGGCTACGGTCTCTACCTCGATTCGCCCGACGTGCGCTTAGACCAGGCCCAGACCTACAAAGCCCTCGAAGATCTGCAATTATACCTCGAATACTACCCGCAATCCGAACGAGCCGCAGACGCTCAGGATATAATGTTCGAGCTACAAGAGAAGCTCGCATACAAAGAGTTGCTCGCCACAAAGCTATATTACAATCTCGGCCCGCACCAAGCCTACATAGGCAACAACTACTTGGCCGGCATCATAACGGCGCAGAACGCCCTCAGGGATTATCCCTACTCAAAATATCGCGAGGACTTCATATATTTAATGCTGCAATCAAAATACGAATTAGCTTTAGTCAGCGTAGACGAAAAGTTGCAAGGACGTTACAGAGACGTAGTAGACGAATACTACAACTACGTCAACGAATTTCCCGAAGGTAAATACAGGAGGCAAGCCCAACGCTATTTCGACTACGCAGGCAAAAGAATAACAGATACATATTAAACAGACAAAGACAATGATGGATAACAAGAAAACCAACTGCCCGTTAAACACGGTGACGCGCGACCTCATGAAGCTGTCCGCCAACACAGGCAACGTCTACGAGACGACTATGATCATAGCTAAACGCGCCAACCAGGTCTCGGTTGAGACAAAGCACGACCTGGAAAAGAAGCTACAGGAGTTCGCCTCATATAGCGACAGCCTGGAAGAAGTCTTCGAGAACAGGGAACAGATCGAAATATCCAAGTATTACGAGAAGCTCCCCAAGGCAACGCTAATCGCAGCCCAGGAATACGAAGAAGACAAGCTCTATTTCAAGAACCCTGCTAAGGACAAAGGAAACTTCTAAGCCCTATGTTGCAAAGGATACAAACCGTCTATTTGCTCATCATAGCCGCACTCACGTCCGCCATGATGTTCCTGCCGCTTGCCGTGTTACAAACGGGAGGCGGGAGCTACATGCTCGGCGTCTTCGGCGTGACAGAGGCCGCTTCGCAAGCGGAATTGATCTACCCCGTGTGGGGATTGTTCGCCCTGACGGCCGTCATCGTCCTGCTGGCCGTTGTGACGGTCTTCATGTACAAGAACAGGATACGGCAGATTCGCCTCTGCGTATTCAACGCCATCGTAATGGTTGGCTTCTACGGCCTGTTTGCCTTCCTGATTTACGGAGTTATGAAGCGCGAGCTGAGCGACCTCTCCGTAAATGTGCAAATAGCCCTCTCTTTCCCTTTGATAAGTTTGATTCTTGATTACCTGGCCTTGCGCAACATTGCCGCCGACGAAGTGTTGGTGCGCTCTGTGGAACGGCTGAGGAAATAACGTTACTTCTTTAGAGGTATCAAATAGGTTAGTTTGCCGAAAATAACCTGCCCTGATGACTTGGAGAAATGGTCGGCCTTGCGGTTGCCGAATATATCGCCTAGCGAATAATAGTACCGCCCTTCCAACTGGAATATCCCGATCCTTGTATGCAGTTCAAAACCGGGGCCGCCGCATAACCCCCAGGCTAATTTGTTTTCGACACGCATATCCCATTGTTCCGACGTATGCAGCCGACCGGTTATCTCGTCTACCGGAGGCGGGGAATCGAACTTCCCCGTTGTGCTCTCGCCGACCATGAACCCTATCTTCGGCCCTATGTTGAAGAAAAACCTTGTCCGCTTTCCGTAATAAAAGTGCGAGAGAAGCGGAATATCTACGTAGTTAAGCCTGCGCGTATAGCTGAAAGCGGGATCGTCAAACCGCTCCTCCCAGCCTTCCTGCGAATAATTGAGTTCTAAGATCAGGCCGGCAAATGATTCGGTCAGCCAACGAAACGTCAGTCCCGCGCGGGCGCCAAGTAATTGCTTCTCCTGAACCGACGGGACAAATGAGACCGAGGATACTCCCATGCCGAAAGATGCCCCGATCGCATACTCGTGCTTGAATTCGCTCTGAGCTGCGACGCCCGCCGCCAAAGCCAGCCCTGCAATAGCTATGATTGATAATCTCGTCCTGGACATTACTGGAGTTCGTGGCGTATCGTTCTGTAATTTTCTCTGTTGTAATGGACGATGAACAAGTTCATATTAACGAACCCGCCCCAGTTGTTCACCCGGTAGAACTTAAATCCTGTCTGAAGGCTTTTATAGTTAACCTTGGACAAGTTAGCCTCAAAGTTCACGCCGTAATTATAGACGGCATCTAAGAAAAACATTCCCGTATCAAAGCCGAACAAGGCGTACTTAGGATAAATATTAGCAGGATTCTTGCTGTACCACACCTTATACTTGGCGTAAAAACGGGCCACGCCGGGCGATAGGTTATCGGCATAAAACTTCGTATATATATATGTGTTCAGTATAAAAAAATCATCGAGACATTCGCGCACGTAGGTCTGCCATTCAGGGTATCCGAAGAGATTCAGCACGTACTCAGGCCTGGTCTCAACAAGCGTCCTTAGCGGCGTCCTGATTTTATTCAGCGCAGACAGGGTCGCCGACGTAGGAATGATTACATTTCGCTTATCCGTTCTCAAGCCTGATTCGATGTCGGCGTAAAAAGACCCGGCCTGGTACGTGAGCGTTTTATACGCTACCTTATGTTGCGATAATTCTTGCTTGAGCATACTGATAAATTCGGCCTTGTCGTCCCTGTCCTCAGTCTCTACAAATATGATATTGTAGTCGAAAAACATATCGTAGGCCGCTTGCGTCGCTTTGGCGTGCAGGTATGAGTGAGGCGTGTTGACCTGAAACACGTAGCTGTTCGAGAGCGCCTCGTCGTTGTTCGACGTGAAGGGTATGACGTACTTGATACCATTATTCTTCGCAAAGGCGGCGACAGGAGCTATCTGATTATTCTCAAGCGCTCCGATAATAAGGTGTGCGTCGCGCAGGGCAGCTTCCTTCAATACCTCGTTCACCTTAGCCGTACCGCTTCCGCAATCGCGAACCGTGAGCCTGACCGGAACACCTTTGACACGCAAACTGTCTACGGCCAGCAACAGGCCCTCGTAATATTCCACAAAGTGAGCCGTCGCCGGCGTCGGAATATGTTCTTCCAGCATAAAAGGCAGGAGCAGTACCAACTTCACCGTATCGGGCTTATCTGCCTTAACGGGCGCCGTCAGCAGCGCGTTAGCCTCCCTTTCGTTAGAAGCGGAAGCGACGGCGACAGCGGTCTGTTGTGCAACAACCGCTTCCCCCTTTACGGGTATGTTCAGTATCATGCCGGCTTTCACGCCGTTCTTTAGTTCCGGGTTACGGGCGAGAATCTCGTCGGACGGGACATTGAACTTGCGGGCTATACGGTACAGCGTCTCCCGCCTCTCGACCTTGTACTCGATGTTTCTTACGACGGTACGCTTCTCGCCGGACGAGGCTTCCGCAGGCGTCGATGAAGGCACACGTATATTCTTCCCTATTAGAAAGGTATTGACCGACAAACCGGGGTTCACCTCCACTATATCGGCAGCGGGAACATTATACTTCACCGACAAAGAGTATAGAGTCTCCTTAGCTTGAATGGTGTGGTAAAGATAATCCGCGTCTCCCTTGGATACCGTCGCCTTCTGAGGAATCCTCAGCCGGTCTCCTACCTTTATTATCTCGCGGCTATCGGGATTAAGGCGGTAGAGGTCGTTTTCATCTACCCCATACATAACGGCAATAGAGTATATCGTTTGTCCGCGCTCAATAAGATGATAAAATATATTGTCGTCACGGACGTTATTAACGGTAACCTGCCGCCTGTCGCTATCCTGCGGATAAATTGGAGCGACAATGAAACTGAAGGCCAGTACCGGAATATAGATGATTGTTTTGTTCATTTCTCGTACATATTTGCAGCAAAGATAATGCATGTCGGCATAAAATACTAATTTTGAAACCTGATCAGATGTGATATTTATGTGTAAAATAGATTATAAAATGATTGCAGCGACGCTGGGTATGATGTTTTGCACCCTCGCCCTTAGCGCGCAGTACACGGTGACGGATGGACGGGAGACTCCGCTTCTCGCGCTTGACGACACGCCCAATCGCTTGCAGGTATATTTAGTACACGGCGTCGAAAACGTCTCCATCAGTCACGCCTCCACGCCCGGTCTGCGCTGGTATCGCTATAAAGCAAAAGCCCTCGAAAGCGAAACCCTCGAAGCCTCGCAGGAAGGCGCCGTCTCCATCCTTCGAGGCATAGAGGACGGTTACGGCTATTTCGTAGAAGAACCGGGAACATTGCCGCGATACATATGGATAATAGACTACGCAAAGCATACATTCTCCATCCAAAACCTCAGAGTCGCCGATAACGACAACCCATGCGACGAGCTATGGCTTGAGGGAACAGCCGAAATGCCCACCCTTGCCTATTATACCCCCAACGGACTGATGCGCGAACTGCCGCGCTCGTTCGACATCACCTATAACACGCTCGAATACGGGGAAGAAAGCAAACGCTTCTCTCCGAAAATCATCACCCGAACCATCGTCGGGAATCCCTTCAATACACCCTTGACGCCTCCCTTGTGCGATACGGAAATCACGCTCAAAGGCGATCTGTTCGCCCAACATTTCAACGTCGAAAAAACCGCCGCTACGGACGCCTACCAAGCTGTCGCGGTAAGCGCACGCCTTGACACCGTCTCAACCTCCTTCGCCGCCTCCAATATATACGGTAACGGCAGCGGAGAATCGGCCCCCGTCGATATACATTTTGAAGCCATCGCCAACGAACCCGTGACGGCCTTCTACAAATGGACCATAACGCACCGGAGAGACGGAATGCAGAACATAATCCTCAGCTACACCGGACGAAGCATGGATTATACCTTCCGCGACGAAGGCGTCTTCGTAGCAACCCTCGAAGCAGGCGATCGTGCAGGCAAATGCAGCATAACCGACTCGGTGACGATAGAAATAGGAACGCCATACTTGAGCGCCCCCAATACCTTCTCGCCTGGATCGTCGCCGGGCGTCAACGACGAGTTCCGGATCACGTACAAATCGCTTGTCGACTTCAAAGGCTGGATTTTCAACCGCTGGGGAACGGAGATGTTTCACTGGACAGACCCGGCCGCAGGATGGGACGGCAAAAAGGACGGCAAGTACGCGCCGCCCGGCGTATACTTCTACGTCATCGAGGCCAAAGGCTCGGACGGGAAAAATCATTCACTCAAAGGACACATAAACATCATAAGACCCAAAAATGCACAAGACAATCGTATCGAATAGACAAATAGCATACAGCATCCTCACATGCTGCCTGATAGGAACAACGGCCTACATACTCAGTAGTTTCCGGGATTCGGGAAGCACACTGGAAGAACGGCCTTTAGTATCGTCAATGACCGTCTCGCCCGAGACGCCTTCCAACGTCTCCTTCTGCGGAAAATCCGTCGACATCACACGCTATCAAATGCACGAGGCCTTCGACAGGGAATTAAGCAGCTTCGTGTATTTTCACTCCACCACACTCTTACTCCTCAAACGAGCCAACCGTTACTTCCCTGTTATCGAACCGATATTGAAGAAGAACGGAATCCCCGACGACTTCAAATACCTTGCCGTCATCGAAAGTCACCTCGACCCGCGCGTCTCCTCGCCGGCGCGAGCCGTAGGAATGTGGCAATTCCTCGAAAGCACCGCCCGGCAATACGGACTGACCGTCGCTGCTACCGTAGACGAACGCTGTAACGTCGAAAAATCAACCCTCGCCGCCTGCAAATACCTGACGGACGCCTACCGGAAATACGGCGACTGGCTAAGCGTCGCCGCAGCCTACAACGCCGGCATGGGACGCATCAGCAGCGAACTGGGACAGCAAAAGGCCGACAACGCGCTCGACCTGTGGTTAGTGGAAGAAACATCGCGTTACCCCTACCGCATAATGGCCATCAAACAGATATTTGAAAATCCCTACCGCTACGGATTCGTGCTCGCCGCACGTAATTTGTATAAACCGATGCAAAGCAAAAGCATCTCAGTATCTACCGACATCGCAGACCTGGCAACCTTCGCCGGCAAATATCACATAACATATGCCGACCTCAAACGCTTCAACCCATGGCTCAGAGACCGTAAACTAATCACAAGCGGCAAAACATACACCATCTGCATCCCCGAAGAAGACGACCTCTACTACCGCCAACCCAACACCTACGTACACGACCCCCGCTGGGTCGTAAACTAACGCAATACTCTCTAAGAATAATCTGGGCGAAGGCAGGGAGGAAGCAAAAAAGAATATCCGCTGTTACAGCGGATATTCTTCAAAAGCGTAAAGAACAGTAGACAAATACCTCTCGCCCGTGTCGGGGAGAAGCGCAACAATTAACTTTCCTTCATTCTCCGGCAGGCGCGCCAGCTCTGTTGCGGCGAAGGCTGCGGCGCCGGAGGAGATGCCTACTAAAAGGCCTTCCTCGCGGGCGAGCTCGCGGCTGGTGCGTATGGCGTCGTCGTTAGCGACTTGCAGTATTTGGTCGACTACGTTGCCGTCGTATATCTTTGGGACAAAGCCGGCGCCTATTCCCTGAATTTTGTGGGGGCCGGGCTTGCCGCCGGAGAGCACGGGCGAATCGGCGGGCTCGACGGCTACGATTTGCACGCCGGGGTTGAGCGCCTTGAGTATCTCGCCGACGCCTGTCACGGTTCCGCCCGTTCCGACACCGCTGACGAAGATGTCGACAAGCCCGTCCGTATCGTCCCATATCTCGCGCGCCGTCGTTTGCCTGTGTATTTCAGGATTGGCCGGGTTCTCGAACTGCTGGAGGATTATGGAACCGGGCGTTTCCTGTTGGATTTCTATGGCCCGTGCTACGGCGCCCTTCATGCCCTCGCCGCCTGGCGTGAGGACGAGATTAGCTCCGAGGGCCTTTAGGAGGTTGCGGCGTTCGATGCTCATCGTTTCCGGCATCGTAAGGATGAGTTTATAGCCTTTGGCGGCGGATACGAAGGCGAGGCCGACGCCTGTGTTGCCGCTTGTAGGCTCGATGATTGTGGAGCCGGTCTTGAGGAGGCCTTTTTCCTCGGCGTCAGTCACCATAGCGAGCGCGATGCGGTCTTTTACGCTGCCGGCGGGGTTGAAGTACTCAAGCTTGCCGATGAGGCGCGCTTTGAGTCCCTTGTGCAGGTTGTAATTTGTGAGCTCCAGCAAGGGCGTGTTGCCGATGAGGTCTGTGAGTTGTTTTGAAATTTTCCCCATGATAAATCCGATTTAGATGATTAATATCCGATGCTGTAAAGGTAACCTGCCGCCGCGTGCGATGAAATACCCTTCGCACGGTATATTTACGGGGCAGCTCCTAAGAATGCCAACGCGCAGGCTGTATTGTCGCGCCTGGGGGTGCGGTTGTGCGGGATTGCGCCGAGAGGGAAGCGTGGGAGGTTCCTGAAAATTGTTGCGTATTAAATTATTATTTCTACATTTGCAATCGAAGAATTGATGTGGAAAGATTTGTATCGCTTGCAACCACAGGAAAAAATGCTAAAAACAATGTTCCTCCCGCGGCCTGTGTATCCAATCCATCGTTCCATTTTCGATTCATTACTACAAACTAAATTCTTATAAGTAATGAGTTATTTATTTACCTCCGAATCGGTGTCTGAAGGACACCCCGATAAAGTAGCCGACCAAATATCGGATGCTTTGCTGGATGAGTTTCTCGCGCATGACAGAAACTCCAAAGTTGCTTGCGAAACGCTTGTCACAACCGGACAGGTTGTGCTCGCAGGAGAAGTAAAATCAAGCGCCTACGTCGACGTACAGGAAGTAGCGCGTAACGTGATCAGAAAGATCGGCTATACCAAAAGCGAGTACCAGTTTGAAGCTAATTCATGCGGCATATTTTCCGCAATACATGAACAGAGCGGCGACATCAACCGTGGCGTCGAGCGCAACGATCCTTACAACCAGGGGGCCGGCGACCAGGGAATGATGTTCGGCTACGCTACCGTGGAAACGGATAATTTTATGCCGCTCGCCCTCGACCTCTCGCATAGCCTGCTACTCGAACTTGCCTCTATCCGCAAGAACGAGCCGGAGCTCATGCCTTATCTGCGGCCGGACGCCAAGAGCCAGGTGACAATCGAATACGAAGATTGCGGTACGCCGCGGCGCATAGACACGATCGTTATCTCGACGCAGCATGACGAGTTTATCCTGCCCCTCGAAATCAGCCAGGACGAGGCCGACAGGGCGATGCAACAGCGCATAGCCGACGATGTGAAGGCTATTCTCGTCCCGCACGTCAAAGCTCAATATCCGCCGAAGGTCAGGGACTTGTTCGACGACAAGATTATATATCATGTCAACCCGACGGGCAAGTTTGTCATCGGAGGGCCGCATGGCGATACAGGACTGACGGGCCGCAAGATAATTGTCGATACTTACGGCGGCAAGGGGGCGCACGGCGGCGGGGCTTTTTCAGGCAAAGACCCCTCGAAGGTGGACCGCTCCGCTGCTTATGCCGCGCGCCACATCGCCAAGAACCTGGTAGCCGCCGGCGTCGCCGACGAGGCTCTGGTGCAGGTTTCCTACGCCATCGGCGTGGCGCAGCCGATGAATATATTCGTAAACACCTTCGGGCGTTCGCACGTTGACATGACCGACGGCGAGATAGCCGGAAAAACCGGACAATTATTCGACATGCGCCCCAAAGCAATTGAGGATCGCCTCAAGCTGCGCAACCCTATCTATTCTGAGACTGCCTCTTACGGGCACATGGGACGCCGGCCGGAGATGGTGACGAAG
>JAIRZN010000186.1 GCA_031267205.1 Tannerellaceae bacterium
ACCGGGGCGGAATACCACAGGGTGAGTTCACCCCGACCGTTATATGTACAGGTTACCTCATCTTTCCTTTCATTGCTTTCCATATGGCACAAGCCCGCTTCAATATTCAATACCGGATAGATACAATCCAACGGGTTGGCGTGTACGTCAGGCGTGTAGAGTTCGTTGGAACGATTGTCTGCCCCGATTGCCTTTTGAATCACCGTGCCGGTAAGCGTCCATCTTCCTTCAGGTAGCGGAGCTACGTCCTGCGCCCTTAGTCCGAAGGAGGCGAGGCATAGGGTACATAATAGAATCTTTGTTTTCATCAGTTGTATATTTTTTTGTTGTTAATATGAGTAAGGATTATTTACTATGCGCAAATGTAGCATGAAAAAGTCTTAATGCATCAAAAAGGCGATGCTTTTTGTTCAAATAAAACATATATTTATACACTTATTACATTCAAAACCCAACCTCGCACTGCTTAGCCGGAGCCGCATATTGCTTAGCCGGATGCGCACATTGCTTAGCCAGAAGCGCACATTGCTTAGCCAGAAGCGCACATTGCTTAGCCGGAAGCGCACATTGCTTAGCCGGAAGCGCACATTGCTTAGCCAGAAGCGCACATTGCTTAGCCAGACTCGCACATTGCTTAGCCGGAAGCGCACATTGCTTAGCCGGAATGACCATTATCAAAATTACCGCCAAATCGTCCGCAGAAAAAATATCGCCCGTCCTTGCATTATAAAGAAAAAACATACCTTTGCCGCACGTTTTTAAGAATAAAGATAAGAGACTATGCAGAAAAATCTTGTAATAGTGGAATCCCCGGCGAAAGCGAAAACAATCGAGAAGTTCCTTGGAAAAGACTTTAAAGTAATGTCAAGCTACGGACATATCCGCGATTTGAATCAGAAACTCTTCGGCGTCGACATTGAGCATAACTACATGCCGATGTACGTTGTGCCCGACGATAAGAAGAAAGTAGTAGCCGAGCTGAAGGCCGAGTCGAAGAAGGCCGAAGTCGTATGGCTCGCCTCCGATGAAGACCGCGAAGGGGAGGCCATATCATGGCACCTGTTTGAAGTCCTTAAGCTCGACCCGGAGAGAACGAAACGCATCGTTTTCCACGAGATAACCAAAGACGCTATCCTCAAGGCGATAGAAACTCCCCGCGACATAGACCTTCACTTAGTCGACGCCCAGCAAGCCCGCCGCGTGCTCGACCGTATAGTAGGCTTTGAACTCTCGCCCGTACTGTGGCGCAAGATAAAGCCTGCGCTTTCGGCCGGACGGGTGCAGTCGGTAGCCGTAAGACTTATCGTCGAACGCGAGCGCGAGATCAACAACTTCGCTACCGAAGCCTCCTTCCGCGTGACCGCCGTCTTCACGCTCCCCGACGGCGTAACGCTGCTTAAGGCCGAACTCAACAGGCGTCTCGGCACGGAACGTGAAGCGATGGCCTTCCTCGAATCCTGCCGCGACGCAACCTTTAATATAGGCGACATCACAACAAAGCCGGTGAAGAAAACTCCCGCCCCGCCCTTCACCACCTCCACCCTCCAGCAGGAAGCCGCCCGCAAGCTCGGATACTCCGTCTCTCAAACCATGATGATAGCCCAACGCCTCTACGAATCGGGGTTCATCACCTATATGCGTACCGACTCCGTCAACCTCAGCAACCTCGCTCTCGCAACCGCCAAAGAGACCATACTGAACACCTACGGCGACAAATACTACAAGTTCAGGAAATACGCCACCAAAAGCAAAGGCGCCCAGGAAGCTCACGAAGCCATACGCCCTACTTACATCGCCAACGAAGACATCAACGGGAAAGCGCAGGAGAAGAAGCTATACGACCTCATCCGCAAACGTACCATAGCCTCACAGATGGCCGACGCCGAACTCGAACGCACAATTATCACGGTGGACATCTCCGGTATGAAAGAAAAGTTTACCGCCACGGGCGAGATACTCACCTTCGACGGTTTCCTTAAGGTATACAAAGAAAGCACGGACGACGAGCCGGAAAATGAAGCCGAAAACGGCCTCCTCCCTTCCGTCACCCTCCATGCCCCCCTGACCATAGACAAGGCCGTAGCCACAGAACGCTTCACCCAACGCCCGCCGCGCTACACCGAAGCCGGCCTCGTCCGCCGCCTGGAAGAACTCGGCATCGGACGCCCCTCTACCTACGCCCCGACAATACAGACAATACAAAACCGCGAATACGTAGTCAAGGGAAACAAAGAAGGACAGGAACGCGCCTACCGCATCCTCACCCTCAGCAACAGGAAAATCTCCGCAAAAGAGAAAAAGGAAACCGCAGGAGCCGATCGCAACAAACTTATACCCACCGACACGGGTATGGTGGTGAACGACTTCCTGATGAAATACTTCCCCGGCGTGCTCGACTATAACTTCACCGCCAGCGTAGAGAAAGAGTTTGACGTCATAGCGGAAGGCGAGATGAACTGGAGCGATGTAATAGACCGCTTCTACAAAGTGTTCCACCCCATAGTCGAACAAGTCTCCACCGCAAAAACCGAACACAGGGTAGGCGAACGCAAGATCGGCACAGACCCTAAGACCGGACAGCCCATCTTTGTCAAGATAGGACGCTTCGGCCCCGTTGCACAATTGGGCGTCTCCAACCCAGACGACAAAAACGCCCCCAAGCCGCAATTCGCCTCCCTGATGAAAGGACAGTCGATAGAAACCATCACCCTCGAAGAAGCCGCCAAGCTATTCGACCTCCCGCGAACCGTAGGAGAATACGAGGGCCAAACAGTCGTCGCAGCCGTCGGACGCTTCGGCCCCTTCGTCCGTCACGACAGCAAATTCATATCCATCCCCAAAGACCTCAATCCCCTCACGATAACGCTCGAAGAAGCAATCGCCCTCATAGAAGTAAAACGGAAAAACGAAGCCGAACGCACACTGAAAAAGTTCGACGAAGACCCCGAAATAGAAATCCTGAACGGACGCTTCGGCCCCTATATCGCCAGCAAGGGAAAAAACTACAAAATCCCTAAAACAGTAACAGACCCGAAAGCGCTGACCCTACAAGACGTCACGGCGATAATCCAATCGACCGGAGATAAACCCGCCACGTCCGGCAGAACACGGAAAAAATAACTTCCCCGCCGGAAAATTAACGAATCACGCCCGCCGGAGGTTAACCTACACCGCTAAAGGCGGCAAAAAAACACAAAGAAAGATGCGCGCACACGCAACTTCTGTTAAAAAAAGCTATTTTAACAGCTTAAAACGATTATTTCCCTTGTTCATACTCAAGCATTAATTATATTTGCGGGGAATTAACTAAATGAGAAATAAAAGCAAGCAATCTTTAAGTTATAAGTGTAATTAAAATATAATTATTATGTCAAACATTTCAAGAAGATCATTCCTTCAAAGAAGCGCCGCTGCAACAGCAGCGTTCACTATTGTACCCAACACCATACTGGGAAAGAGTCACGGACATACCGCGCCGAGCGAAAAACTGAACATCGCAGGCGTAGGTATAGGTGGGATGGGTAACTCAAACCTCACGAACATAGCCCCAACCGATAACATCGTAGCCTTATGCGACGTCGATTGGAAATATGCGAAGCCGGTATTCGACAAATACCCCCAAGCGAAAAAGTATTGGGATTATCGTAAACTGTACGACGAACTGGGAAAAGACATCGACGGAGTAGTAGTAGCCACCGCCGACCATACGCACGCCATAATCGCGGCAGACGCCATAACGTTAGGCAAACACGTATATGTACAAAAACCGTTGACGCACTCCGTTTACGAATCGCGCCTTCTCACCAAACTCGCCTCCAAATACAAGGTAGCTACCCAAATGGGTAATCAAGGCTCCTCGGCTGAAGGTGTAGACTTAGTATGCGAATGGATATGGAACGGGGAAATAGGCGAAGTACGGAAAGTGGAAGCCTTCACTGACCGTCCAATATGGCCGCAAGGACTCAACGCTCCCGAAAAGAAAGACAAAATTCCATCTACACTGAACTGGGACCTGTTCACCGGCCCGGCAGAAGAGAAGCCGTACAACAACATATACCACCCCTGGAACTGGAGAGGCTGGTGGGCATACGGCACAGGCGCCCTCGGCGATATGGCCTGCCACATACTGCACCCTGTATTCAAAGGATTAAAGCTCGGCTACCCTACCAAAGTACAAGGCTCGTCTACGCTGCTGCTGCAAGATTGCGCCCCGCAGGCTCAACATGTCAAGCTGACATTCCCCTCTCGCGACAACCTGCCTAAAGTATCGCTGCCCGAAGTAGAAGTACATTGGTACGACGGCGGACTGAAGCCCGACCTGCCCGAAGGCTATCCCGCAGGACGCAACCTGAACGACGCCGGCGGAGCCGTCATCTTCCACGGAACAAAAGACACTCTGATATGCGGATGCTACGGAGTAAACCCGTGGCTACTGTCAGGCCGCAAACCTAACGCACCCAAAGTCTGCCGCAGAGTAGAAAAAGCTATGCAGGGCGGCCACGAACAAGACTGGCTGCGCGCCTGCCGCGAAACGCCTGCCAACCGCGTGTTGACCAAATCAGACTTCTCCGAAGCCGGACCGTTCAACGAAATGGTCGTAATGGGAGTATTGGCCGTACGTCTGCAAACGCTCAACAAAGAATTGTTGTGGGACGGCGAAAACATGCGCTTCACCAACATAGCCGACAACGAGGAAATAAGAATCCTTATCAAGGACGATTTCAAGATTGTAGACGGAGACCCGAAATTTAACAAGATATGGACAGACCCCGTAAATGCAAAGCAATTCGCAACCGAATTGATTAAGCATAACTATCGTCAGGGCTGGAATCTTGTAGACCTACCGTGATATGCTTGCGGATGAACAGATGAACAATTAAATTAATAAGAAATGAAAAAATTATTATCACTCGCATGTATTGCCGTAATAACGTGCTGTTTCGCGTCTTGCGGCGGAGGGAAAAAGGCGGAACAGACAACAGCCGACGAAGCCGTTGCCGCCACGACCGAATATACGCTTGCCGAAGGCCTGCCGGAAGCAAATTTGGCTGATTTCCCGGTGGACGCCGACGGATGGATCACCATTTTCGACGGTAAATCATTCAACGGCTGGAGAGGCTACGATCGCGCCGACATGCCCAAAGCTTGGATTATCGACGAAGAAGCGCTCAGGATCAAAGGCTCTGGAGCAGGAGAAGCCGGAGCTCCCGACGGAGGGGATATTATCTTCGCCCATAAGTTCAAAAACTTTGAATTGCAGTTAGAATGGAAAGTAGGCAAGGGCTCAAACTCCGGTATCTTCTATCTCGCGCAGGAAGTGGTAGACCAACCGATCTTTATCTCTTCCCCAGAGTTTCAGGTATTGGATAACGAGAACCATCCGGACGCCAAGCTCGGCAAAGACAATAACCGCAAATCAGCCTCCCTGTATGATATGATCCCGGCTGTACCCCAGAACGCCAAACCGTTTGGAGAATGGAACAGCGCATCAATCATGTCGTATAAAGGAACAATTGTTCACAACCAGAATGGAGAAAACGTATTGGAATACCATCTCTGGACCCCGAAATGGAAAGAGTTGCTCGACGCCAGCAAATTCAGCAAAGAGGAATGGCCGTTGGCTTACGAACTGCTGCTGAACTGTGGCGGTGAAAACAAAGAAGGCTATATCGGACTTCAGGATCATGGCGACGACGTTTGGTTCCGCAACATAAAAATAAAGTTATTAGACTGACGGTTTTTTTAATGTTTTCATACTGAGTTATCCGGGGAAGAACAATTTTCTGTTTTTTCCCGGATTTTATTTTATACTTAAGGAACAGAAACACGAATCCATCGCAAACAAATTGAAGTGTTGAAAACTTTTCAGCTTTTTTTTAGCAAGTATTAGGTATATTCATATATAAATGTATAATTTTACACTCCAGAAGACACAATATCCGATCATAAAGACACAAATAAAAACGAAAAATACAAATAACGCAAAATGGAGGAGCCTGTTATTTCATATCATGTGCCGGTGATGTTGAATGAAAGTGTAGAAGGCCTGCATATTCAACCTGATGGAACGTATGTAGATGTTACTTTTGGAGGAGGCGGACATTCGCGCGCAATCCTGGAGCGTCTTAGCGACAGCGGACGTCTGTATGGCTTCGACCGCGACGCCGACGTTGAGCAAAACATACCTTCGGATGCGCGTTTTGTGTTTGTGCGTAGTGATTTTCGCTACCTTTATCACTTCATGCGTTATCACAAGGCCGTAGGCCTCATTGACGGCATACTTGCCGACCTGGGTGTGTCGTCGCATCATTTCGATACGTGCGAGCGGGGTTTCTCTTTCCGGTTTGACGGACGCTTGGATATGCGGATGAATACCCGTTCGGGACGTACGGCAGCCGACGTATTGAATACTTATCCCGAAGAAGCGCTGGCCGACATCTTTTATCTGTACGGCGAATTGAGTCCGGCGCGTAAGCTTGCCTCGACATTAGTACGCGCGCGCGCTGCAAAAAATATAAAAACGACGGAAGATTTACTGTGCACATTGAAACCCTTTACGGGTAAAGACAAAGAAAAGAAGTTTCTGGCGCAAGTGTTTCAGGCGTTACGCATAGAAGTAAATGATGAAATGGGCGCATTGAGGGAAATGTTAAAACATACGCTATCGGCGCTGAAGCCCTGCGGACGGTTAGTAGTCATTACCTATCATTCGCTAGAAGACCGCGTCGTGAAAAACTTTCTGAAGACCGGAAATTATGACGGAAAAGCGGAACAGGACTTTTATGGAAATTTTCATACTCCCTTCCGCCTCATTAATCATAAAGTAATTGTGCCGAGGGAAGAAGAGGTGGGGAAAAATCCCCGCTCCCGAAGTGCAAAACTTAGAATAGCGGAAAAAACAGAATAGCTTTAGATGGTTATGGAAGGAAAAAAGAAAAAAAGAAAGCGGAGGGGTGTATCGTTCTTATATATCCTCGGCGGTGGAATACTAAAGGAGGATTTTTTCATAAAACATATTGGTAAAATCATCCTGGTAGTAACCCTGATGTTTTTGCTTATAAGCAACCGCTATTACTGTCAGATGAAAATAAGGAAAATAGATGCTTTGAAAAAGGAGTTGAATGAAGTGCGACTGGAGTCGCTTGTTATATCCGTTGAGCTGACCGAATACAGCCGCCGCTCTGTGGTGGAAGAACAGATGAAAAAACAGAATATAAACCTGGAGGAAGCGACCTCTCCTCCTTATGAACTGAAAAAATAAACTTGATGGCAGGAAACGACGACATACAGGAAACGACCGGCAAACAAAACAAGTACGTACTGATTCGTTACTTCGTTGTTTTAGCCCTACTCTTACCGATAGTGGGGGGCATTGTCTTTTGCATCATGAATATCGCGCTTGTGGAAAGAAATATATGGTTGGAAATAGCGGAAAAAGAACGTACAAAGGTGCCGGACCGCGTCATAGCTCCCAACCGCGGGAATATTTATTCCTCCGACGGCAGGCTGATGGCAACGAGCTTTCCCCGTTACAGGATACTCATGGATTTCAGAGATAAAGAAGCAATCGACACATCCGCCTTTTATCAGCAAATTAAAACGAAAAAGGGCAAAGAGCCGGATTCGACAGCCATTGAGATAGCCAAAAGCAATGGGGTCGATTCTTTGGCATTTTACCTGTCGAAAAAATTTGGCAGGGACGAGAATACCGTAAAAAAAGAACTTAAAGACGCTTTCAAAAGAAACGAGAGACGGTATATTCTACATAACCGAAGAATTTCCTTTACCGACCTGCAAGAAATCAGACAGTTCCCTTTCATACGCTTAGGGAAAAACAAAAGCGGTTTTATTGAAGAAGAATTTGTGGAGCGGCAACGGCCTTTCGGAACACTTGCATCACGCACAATAGGCAATACGTATGCCACTCTTGATGCGCAAAAACTGACACATGGGAGCAATGGGCTTGAATTGGAATATGATTCTGTATTGCGCGGTAAACCAGGACTGAGTGCCATGCGCAGGGAAGCCGGAGTATGGAGAGGCATACCGATAATAGAGGCAGAAGATGGAACGGACATTCGTTCCACAATTGATATAGAGATGCAAGATATAGCGGAACGGGCGTTGCTGAATGAGCTTAGGAGGACGAATGCCGAATCGGGAACTATTGTTGTAATGGAAGTGGGAACCGGCGAAGTAAAAGCAATAACCAATATGGGGCGCACAACTTCCGGTTATGGAGAAGACAGGAATCGGGCCGTAGCGGACTTGCTGGAACCAGGTTCTACATTTAAGGTTGCCTCCATCATGGTTGCTTTAGAGGATGGCATCTGTCAGCCCAACGATATGGTAGAAACGGGAAACGGAATCTACGATTACCTTAATAACGGAAAGCCCATACGGGATCATAACGCAAATAAAGGCGGCTTTGGGCGCATCTCGGTGGAAGAATCCATCCGGCAATCATCTAATGTTGGGGTAGCCAAGGTTATATTGAAAGGATACGAACACAATCCTGCGGCGTTTATTGAAGGACTGGAGCGCATAGGGTTGACGGAAGACCTGCGTATCGGAATAGCCGGAGCCGGAAGCCCAAGATTTCGTATACCTTCGGACACAAAATGGTCGAGAGGCTCCCTGCCCTGGATGTCGTTCGGGTATGAAATACAGATACCGCCGATCTATACGCTTGCTTTCTATAATGCCATAGCCAATAACGGGAAAATGATGCGACCTGTATTTGTCAAGGAAATAATGCGCAACGGCAAAACGATAGAACGTTTCCCGCCCGAAGTAGTGAAGGAATCAATATGCTCCGCAAGGACGCTCCGTATCATAAAGGATATGTTGCTGGGGGTGGTAGAAAATGGTACCGGAAGTCCCGCTTATTCTCCCATTATCCGTATCGCAGGCAAGACGGGTACGGCTCAGATATCCGAAGCAGGCGGATACAGTGGCATGGGGCATCAGGTGTCTTTCGCCGGTTATTTCCCTGCCGACCAACCTGTATATTCCTGTATGGTGGTTATCCGTAGACCTTCGCCGTCGTTCTATCCTTCGGGAGGGGCTATGTCGGGAAGCGTAATAAAGAATGTGGCGGAGAAAATATACGCAGCCCGAACGCGGTGGGACATACGTAAATTATCCCCAGACTCGTCCGCCGTTACCATACCTGTTGTTAAAGTCGGCGAGGAAAAAGCTATGCGGCAAGTTTTAAATAAATTGAATATACCATTGGATAAGAAAGAAATGAAATCCACCTGGGTGTTGGCTTCGGCAGGCGACGAAAAGGTGAGACTTAGCGATATAAATATGAAAGAAGGATTAGTGCCCCGCGTGACAGGCATGGGTGCCAAAGATGCGGTTTACCTGTTGGAGAATGTCGGCTTGCAGGTTAATATGTCAGGCGCCGGACGTGTGACTTCCCAATCCATACAACCCGGACAACAGGTAGTCAAAGGGCGGACTATAACAATTATTTTGAAATAAAGATATGAAACGACGTACGAAAATACTATCCACGCCGAAGGCGAAGACTAAACGGTCTGCGGAGTTCCATGCCCACATTTTTAAATTTTATTTGTATGAAACTTAATAAACTGGCAGAAACTTTAGGTTTACTTGAGAGCGTAGGGCAATATAATCCCGAAATCCTCAATATACAATCTGACTCCCGAAAAATAGAGCCGGGATCGTTATTTGTCGCTGTGCGAGGCACAGCTATGGACGGACACGCTTATATAGGAGACGCAATCGACAATGGAGCGGTAGCCATTGTATGCGAAGAAATACCGGAATCACTCAAAGATAAAGACATATTCCTCGTAGTTAAAGATTCGGCTGAAGCGTTGGGCGAACTGGTTGGCGCCTGGTACGACTATCCCTCCGATAAGCTGGTTTTGATAGGCGTTACCGGCACAAACGGCAAAACTACTATCGCCACTCTGCTCTATGAGATGTTTCGTAAACTTGGACACAAAGTTGGTCTAATATCTACGGTTTGCAACTATATTGATACGGAAGCATATCCGGCCACTCACACTACGCCCGATCCTATTGCGCTGCAAGGACTATTGGCCGGGATGGTAAATGCAGGATGCGAATATGCTTTTATGGAAGTCAGTTCACATGCGATAGATCAGAAGCGTATTAGCGGTTTGTCATTCGACGGAGGCATATTTACGAACCTTACGCGAGACCATCTGGACTATCACAAAACGGTAGATAATTACCTGAATGCAAAGAAGACATTTTTCGACCATCTGCCTGCCGCAGCCTTTGCCCTCACGAACACAGATGATAAGAACGGGCTTGTAATGCTGCAAAATACAAAAGCTAAGAAGCTGACATATTCGCTTCGCACCCAAGCTGATTTCAAAGGGAGAATATTGGAATCGCATTTTGAAGGGACGGAATTGACGATAAACGGACGAGATGTGATTGTCCGGTTTGTGGGTCGTTTCAATGTATACAATCTACTGGCTGTTTATGGAGCGGCGGTCGCACTTGGGAAAGACTCTGAAGAAATTCTGATAACGCTTAGCGACTTACATCCTGTTTCGGGACGTTTTGAAACAATACCGTCGGCTTTGGGTTACACGGCTATCGTGGACTATGCCCATACTCCCGACGCTTTGGCAAACGTATTGAGCAGTATTAGGGAAGTGCTTGGTAACAAAGGCGACATCATTACGGTAGTCGGCGCGGGAGGCAATCGCGATAAAGGCAAACGCCCGATTATGGCGCAGGAAGCCGTTCGCCTTAGCGACATGGTTATCCTTACTTCGGACAATCCCCGATTTGAAGAGCCGGACGATATACTGAATGACATGGTAGCCGGCCTTACCTCTGTGGAAAAGGAGCAAGTTATATGCATTGCAGACCGTGATCGAGCTATAAAGACGGCCGTAATGCTGGCTAAGAAGGGGGATATAATCTTGGTCGCGGGAAAAGGACATGAAGACTATCAGGAGATAAAAGGCGTAAAGCGCCACTTTGACGATCGGGAAAAACTAAAAACTATATTCGCAAACCAATAATAGAAACAAGATGCTGTACGACCTTTTCAACTATTTGGACCAATTGGATTTCCCTGGAGCGGGGATGTTTAAATATGTTTCTGTCCGCTCAGGGATGGCGTTGATTCTTTCTTTATTTATCTCAACGGCCATCGGACGGAAAATAATTGACAAGCTACAAATGCTTCAAATCGGCGAAACGGTTCGGAATCTCGGATTGGAAGGGCAGATGAATAAAAAAGGCACTCCAACGATGGGTGGAGTTATTATTATCATCGCCATTCTGATTCCGGTATTACTTTGCTCCAGGCTGAATAATATCTATCTGATATTGATGCTGGTTACAACTTTATGGTTGGGGTGTATCGGCTTTATGGACGATTATATCAAAGTTTTCCTGAAAAACAAAGAAGGTTTGCACGGACGTTTCAAGATTATCGGACAAGTAGGGTTGGGATTGATTGTAGGCTTAGTTTTATACCTTAGTCCTAATGCCGTAATACGGGAAAACAGAGAGGTGCTCAATAAAGATAATACTGTGGAACATGTGAGGATACATCCGGAAGTGACCAAATCTACAAAAACCACGATTCCTTTCCTTAAAAACAACAACTTTGATTATGCTTATTTAGTTAAGTGGACAGGGCCGTATCAGGAAGAGGCAACATGGATTGTATTCGTATTGGTGGTTATATTTATTGTGACCGCCGTATCCAACAGCGCCAACCTTACGGACGGGTTAGACGGGCTGGCTACCGGCAGTTCGGCTATCATAGGTATAGCTCTCGGAATCCTGGCCTATATGTCGGCACATGCCGAGTTTGCCTCTTTCCTGAATATCATGTTCATACCCGGAGCAGAGGAACTTGTGGTATTTGCGGCCGCCTTTTTCGGAGCGACGGTTGGCTTTCTGTGGTATAACTCCTATCCGGCGCAGGTTTTTATGGGCGATACGGGAAGCCTGATGCTTGGAGGTATCATTGCTGTATTCTCCATTATTATCAGGAAAGAATTGCTTATTCCGATTCTATGCGGCGTTTTCTTTGCCGAAAGCCTTTCTGTAATGTTACAGGTCGCTTATTTCAAATATACTAAGAAAAAGTACGGCACAGGGAAACGTATCTTCAAGATGACCCCGCTGCACCATCATTTTCAGAAGGCTGGAAATGCTGGTATAGACGCCGTCATACAAAGGCCTTACAATATCGTACCCGAATCAAAGATCGTAGTGCGCTTTTGGTTGATTGGTATCATTTTAGCTGTCATAACAATTGTTACGTTAAAGATGAGATGATGAATAAACGAATTGTTATACTGGGAGCCGGAGAGAGCGGTGCGGGAGCTGCCGTTCTGGCAAAAGCTAAGGGTTTCGACGTATTTGTATCCGACGCTTCCGTTATCAAATCTAAATACAAAGAGATGTTGGATGTACGTGGCATTAGCTGGGAAGAGGGAGCGCACACCGAATCCGAGATACTTTCCGCTGACGAAATAATTAAAAGTCCCGGTATCCCCGATACGGCCCCTGTGATGATTAAGGTGATAAAAAAGAATATCCCTGTCATCTCGGAGATTGAATTTGCCGGACGCTACACCACTTCCCGGATGATTTGTATCACGGGAAGTAACGGCAAGACTACGACAACGATGCTGACATATCATATATTAAAGGAAGCAGGGTTGGACGTGGGACTTGCAGGAAACGTAGGTAACAGTCTGGCCCTGCAAGTGGCTGAGACGCCTCATGACCTGTATGTTATCGAGCTTAGCAGTTTCCAGTTGGACAATATGTACGATTTCAGAGCGCATATTGCCGTTTTACTGAATATAACTCCCGATCATCTGGATCGTTACGATCATAAGATGCAGAATTATATAGACTCGAAATTTCGTATCCTCAGGAATCAAACAAAGGAAGATGCCTTTATTTTCTGGAACGACGACCCCATAATTGCCGTGGAAATAAATAAGCGCTCTCCGGCGGCAATATGTTATCCTTTCGCAGAAACCTTTAAGGAAGGCGTGATAGGATACGCAAAAGATAAAAAAATTGTTATTGACACAATAAATGGATTATTTATTATGGAACAAGATTTATTGGCTTTGACAGGCACGCATAACCTGTATAATTCATTAGCTTCGGGAATTGCGGCCAAAGTAGTGGACATCCAAAATGAAAGTATCCGAGCTTCACTCAGCGATTTTGCAGGCGTGGAACATCGTTTGGAAAAAGTGCTTCGCATAAAAGGAGTAGATTATATCAACGACTCAAAGGCTACTAATGTAAATTCCTGCTGGTACGCTTTGAAAAGCATAAATACAGGGATCGTTCTTATTCTGGGAGGAACGGATAAGGGAAATGATTATGCCGAGATAGAAGAATTAGTGAAACAAAAGGCGCGCGCATTGATTTTTCTCGGTGTGGATAACGATAAGCTACATAAATTCTTCGACGGAAAAGTGTCTTTTATAGAAGACGCCCACTCCATGGAAGAGGCTGTGGCTAAGGCCTACCGGCTGGCTGAAAAAGGTGATACAGTATTGCTCTCGCCCTGCTGCGCGAGTTTCGACCTCTTCGCCAATTATGAAGACCGGGGAACACAGTTTAAGAAATGTGTTTACAACCTGTAAAATAACAAAAGCAAGATGAACTTAATCAACAGGTTATTCAAGGGAGACCGGGCAATGTGGTTCATAATTATAACACTCGCTCTAATCTCTTTCATTGAAGTATACAGCGCCACCAGTACGACTGTTTACAAGAACGGGAATTATCTGGGGCCTATCATACGTCATGCGTCTTTTCTGATGATCGGCTTTGCCTTGATTTTGGTTATACACAATATTCCAAGCAGGTTCTTCTCCATCCTTATCGCTCTATTGCCCGTTTCGATACTGTTTTTGATCCTTACCCTCTCTTCCGGAGCCGGGGTGGAAACCAATGATGCCAGGCGCTGGATGAGCTTGGGGGACATCAGCTTCCAACCTTCGGAATTGGCCAAGCTGTCCTGCATAGTGTTTATTGCGTTCCTTTTGAGCAAAAGGAACAAATATTCCGATGCGCAAATATTCTGGTATATACTGATTGGCGTATTGTCGGTTTGCATGCTTATTTTCCCGGAAAATATTTCCACAAGCCTTATTCTTTTCTTTACTTGCTTCCTGATGATGTTCATAGGCGGCATTTCGCTGGAAAGGATGGGGGCCTTGTCCGTCATATTGATTGTTTTGGGCATATTATTCTTTGTATGTTTGCATTATGTGCTGCCGGACGACGTCGTGAATAATACGAGACGCCTTGCAACGGCAAAACATCGCACGGAAAACTTATTCAAAAAAGATCCTCCTTTGGATGCAAAAACATATACAATAAATGATTACAATCGACAGGAGACCTTTGCCAAAATAGCTATAGCGAATGGAGGTCTCGGTAAATTTCCCGGATACGGACAGCAACGTGACACCCTGCCGCTGGCTTTTTCCGACTTTATTTACGCAATTATAATAGAGGAGATGGGCCTTGTCGCCGGACTTTTTGTCTTGTTTCTATACCTGATACTACTGATTCGGGTGGGAACCATTGCCCGCAAGTGCGAAAAGCTATTCCCTAAATTCCTTGTACTGGGATGCGGGTTGATGATAGGCATTCAGGCATTGTCCAATATGGCTGTCGTAGTAGGTTTGTTTCCCGTCACAGGACAACCGCTCCCATTGGTAAGCCAAGGCGGAACTTCAATCATAATAACCTGCGTTTATTTCGGAATCATTTTGAGCGTAAGCCGTTTCGGAGCCGGAATGGGGAATGAAGAAGATGACATTGAAAAGAATGAAGAAGGCGACGTGATTGAACTCGAAACGGATATATCGGATAAGACACCCTTGACGTTTGCAGAAAACCTATTGGAAACAAAAGTATGAAACAGACCTTTAAAATCATAATAAGTGGAGGAGGAACAGGAGGGCATATATTCCCGGCCATTTCTATTGCCAACGAAGTGAGAGGGCGTTGCCCTGATGCCGATATACTCTTTGTCGGAGCAGATAACAGGATGGAAATGGAACGTGTCCCTGCTGCCGGCTACCGTATCGTAGGACTACCGGTAAGCGGTTTCAACCGCGCCGACTTATCGAAAAACGTAAAGGTGATAGCCCGGCTGGTGAGAAGCCTCAGGTTAGCGGATAATATTGTGCGTGAATTTAAGCCTGATATAGCCGTCGGGGTAGGTGGATATGCCGCCGGCCCTACCTTATGGAGCGCCGCTAAAAGGCGCATACCTACACTGATACAGGAACAAAATTCGTATGCCGGAGTGACAAACAAACTCCTGTCCAAGAAGGCCGTCAGGATATGCGTGGCCTACGAAGGAATGGAACGCTTCTTCCCCGCCGATAAAATAATAATAACAGGCAATCCGGTGAGAAAAGACCTGGAAAATCTTTCCGGACAAAAGGCGGAGGCGCTTGCGTTCTGGGGGTTCTCACCTGCACAAAAGACAATATTAGTATTAGGAGGCAGTTTGGGAGCGCGCACCGTGAATAGTAGCATAATAAAGCATATTGATACGCTTTTAGCTTCCGGCATGCAGCTTATTTGGCAAACAGGACGTTTCTATCACGCAGAGATACGGAACAACATGGAGAAATACAAAGAGACCTCTTCCATACGATGCGTTGAATTTATTACCAGGATGGACTATGCTTATGCGGCGGCCGACCTTGTCGTGTCGCGCGCCGGAGCCGGAACCATATCGGAACTCTGTCTGCTGGCAAAACCTTCGATACTCGTGCCTTCGCCCAATGTGGCGGAAGATCATCAGACAAAGAACGCTATGGCTCTATTGAAAAAAGATGCAACCATACTCACGCCTGACGGGGATGCTGATAACATGCTCGTCGAAAATATACTCAATACCGTAGCCGATGACAACCGACTTGCCGCACTGAGCGCCAACATCGCACCTTTGGCCCGGCATCATAGCGCAGAACGTATCGTGGACGAGATAATAAGTATCGTAAACAATAAGTAACTAAGAAACGTATGGATATAAGCGACATAAAGGCGGTGTATTTCATAGGAGCCGGAGGTATAGGGATGAGCGCCCTTATGCGTTATTTCCTCTCCAAAGGAAAGCCGGTTGCCGGTTACGACAAGACGCCGTCCGAACTGACGGAGCGGTTGAGCAGCGCCGGAGCCGGAATACATTACACCGACGATGTCGCCCTGATTCCGGCCGGATTCCGTTCGCCGGCCCATACGTTGGTCGTTTACACCCCGGCCGTGCCGGAATTGCATACGGAGCTTGCCTGGTTTCGTTCACACAACTTTGAAATAATGAAGCGAGCGCAGGTGTTGGGCGAAATAACCAAGTTATCGCGCGGACTTTGCGTAGCCGGCACGCACGGAAAGACAACGACATCCTCTATGACGGCCCACTTGCTCAAACAATCTCATGTCGACTGCAACGCCTTTCTGGGCGGCGTGCTTAAGAATTACAACAGCAACCTTATGCTCTCGGATACAAGCGACCTTACGGTGATCGAGGCTGACGAATACGACCGCTCCTTCCATCAATTAACCCCTTACATGGCCGTTATCACCTCTGTCGACCCCGACCACTTAGATATTTACGGCACGCCGGAAGCCTACCGCGAGAGCTTCGAGTATTTCACCTCGCTGATACGCCCAGGCGGTTGCCTGATCATGAAAAACGGTCTGCCTATAAATCTCCGCCTAAAGCCCGGAACCGGACTTTATACCTACTCCGGCAAGGACGAAGGCGACTTTCACGCAGAAAATATCCGTACAGGCAACGGCGAAGTCTTGTTTGACTTTGTCGCGCCGGATGTATGCATAAACGATGTCCGGCTCGGAGTTCCCGTGAGGGTGAATATCGAAAACGGCGTGGCGGCTATGGCTGTGGCCCTGCTCAATGGAGCGACTGTGGAGGAGATAAAACAGGGAATGTCATCTTTCGAGGGAGCCGAACGGCGTTTCGACTTTTGCCTGAAGAAGGACAATATTGTGCTCATCGACGATTACGCCCACCATCCGGCTGAACTCAGGGAGAGCATCCTGTCGGTAAAGGAACTTTATGCCGGACGAAAGATAACCGGAGTTTTCCAACCTCACCTTTATTCGCGCACACGCGATTTCGCCGATGAATTTGCCGCCTCGCTCTCACTGTTGGACGAGCTGATTTTGCTCGATATATACCCTGCCAGAGAAGAACCTTTGCCGGGCGTTACCTCGCAGATTATATTCGACAAAGTGACCATTCCAGGCAAAACCTTATGTACAAAGGAACAACTGCCGGCCCTGATGTCCGCCGGAGCTTGTGAGGTTGTGTTAATGCTTGGAGCAGGCGATATAGACCGCCTGGTGGAACCCGTCAGGCAATTACTGGACAGATGAAAATCATCCGCGTCATATCCGTCATAACAGCCATCCTGCTGCTTGGTTACATCATCATCTCAGCGGTGTTGTTCAAAAACTCGCGCCATGACAACGTTGTGTGCGGCAACTTGATCGTAACATTGCAAGGCGGGGAAAATATGCGCTTTGTCTCCGAAGCCAACATAACGGACGCCTTGAAGCAGGCAGGGCTTGACCCTGTCGGCAAACCGATGCGGACAATCAACACAAACAAAATAGAAAGCGAACTGCTCAGGAACGAAATGCTCGATCGCGTAGACGCCTACAAAACGCCGTCAGGCATCATCCGAATAGACGTAAAACAGAAAATCCCCATCCTCAGAATCATGAGCGCGGAAGGTAACTTCTACGTCGACATCAAAGGCAGCCTCATGCCGGTAAGTCGGCGATATACGGTGCGCGTCCCTCTGGCAAGCGGATATGTGAGGAGGGAATTTGCGACTGCCGAATTGTACGAATTTGCGCTATTTTTGCAGGAAAATGAATTTTGGAACAACCAGATTGAACAGATATATGTGCACCCCGACCGCGACGTTGAACTTGTGCCGCTTGTCGGCAATCACAGGATTTTATTGGGCGCTTTGGATGATTTCAGAGAAAAATTAGATAACTTGCAACTCTTTTACGAACAAGCAATACCTGTCGTGGGATGGGATAAATACAGTATCGTGAATTTAAAGTTTAAAGATCAGATAGTTTGTACTAAAAAGTAACTAATATGGCACACGCAAACTTTATAGCAGCCATTCACTTGGGGACATCCCGAATCATAGGCGTACTCGAACGTAACGAAGCTGGGACGCCGACCGTAATAGCTTACGAAACGGAAAACTCATCCAATTGCATACGCAGAGGCTGCGTCTATAACGTCAAGGAAACAGCCTCAAAGGTAAAACGCATCATCCAAAAACTGGAAAGCCGCATACCGGGCAACCGCATCGGCAAAGCATATATCGGAGTAGGAGGACAATCCCTCCGATCGTTGGAACACACCGTCAAACGCTCGATGGACACAGAACGGATGGTTACCGACGAGCTGAAAGACGAACTCCTCAGCGAAGCCCGCGCCTTCCGGCCGGACGGATTGGATGTGCTGTCGGTCGTCCCCTCCGCCTATTACTTGGACAACCGGCTTGAGACGGAACCCGTAGGCGTCTCCTGCTCCTTAGTCGAGGCGAAATACCGGCTGATCGTAGCGCGTCCGTCGGTGCGCAAACGCATCACGGAATGTATGACGGAACTTGTGAAGATCGACATTGCGGAGATAATAATCTATCCCATTGCCCTCGCCGAAGCCGTGTTGAGCGAAGATGAAAGAAAGCGCGGATGCGCCTTGATTGACTTCGGCGGAAGCGTGACGTCGGTTACGGTATACAAAAACGGATACCTTGTCGGCCTTTACGTCATCCCTTTGGGAGGAAACCTGATAACGAAAGACCTCTCCGATTTCCTCGGAATCGGCCGGGACGAGGCCGAAAACCTCAAACGCAAGTACGGACGCGCCCTGTCGGACGATGACGACGAATCAACCTTCCGGGTAGACATCGAACACTTGGAATGTTTAACCGTAAAACTCTCCGAATTTAACGCCGTCGTGGAAGCGCGTATGCAGGAGATACTTGAAAACGTTTACGACAAGCTCGAAACCATAGGAACGAAAGAACTGCGCGCAGGCGTAATCATCGCCGGCAATGCATCGCAGCTCGAAAACCTTACCACACCAATCTACAACCGACTCAAGACGGACGTCCGCTATGCCGCCCTACGCAAAGACCTGACGCTAAAGACCGGCATAGACATACCGGAAAGCGACAAGGCTTGCGTCGCCGGATTACTGCTTCAGGCCGGAGACGCGGATTGCTTGACAAACGTCGTCGTCAGGCAGGCAACCGCTCCCGAACCTGTGCCCGAACCTAAGCCTGCGACCGAACCCGTACCGGAAAAAGCTAAGGAAGCCCTAATCGCCACGCCCGATACGAAGCGCGGTAAAAAATCTTTCCTGGGAAAAATAAAAAAAGACGCCGAACAGTTTGTAGGCGACCTCTTCAAAGAATCATAAACAGAATTAACGATGGACACTACCGAAACATTGGAGTTTGATCTGACGCAAGACGAACCGAAGATAATAAAGGTAATCGGCGTCGGCGGCGGCGGCGGGAATGCCGTCACACACATGTACCGCAAAGGAATACACGACGTCTCCTTCCTACTCTGTAACACCGACAAACAGGCGCTCGCCAACTCCGACGTGCCCAATAAATTAGTACTCGGAGAAACAATAACCAAAGGACTGGGCGCGGGAAACAGACCCGAAACAGCTCGCAGGGCCGCCGAAGACAGCGAAGAAGACATAAGGCGGAATCTAAGCGACGGTACCAATATGGTCTTCGTCACCGCCGGAATGGGCGGAGGCACAGGCACAGGAGCAGCTCCCGTCGTAGCGCGTATAGCCAAAGAAATGGACATACTGACGGTCGGCATCGTCACCATACCCTTCAAATTTGAGGGCGAACGCAAAATCATGCAGGCCATCAAAGGCGTGGACGAAATACGCAGCAACGTAGACGCACTCCTTGTCATAAACAACGAACGCCTGCGCGAAATATACCCCGACTTCACTATAATGACCGCCTTCGCACGCGCCGATGATACCCTGGCCACCGCCGCCAAAAGCATCGCCGAAATCATTACCATGCCCGGCCTCATAAACCTCGACTTCGCCGATGTCAATACCACAATGAAAGACGGCGGAGTGGCTCTCATCAGCAACGGATACGGCGAAGGCGACCGTCGCGTGGAGGCAGCCATCAACGACGCTCTCAACTCACCCTTGCTCAATAACAACGACATATTCACGGCAAGGAAGATACTTTTCAATATCTATTTCGACCAAACATGCGAACTTAGAGTAGAGGAAATGGCGTATGTGCACGAATTCATGGCCAAGTTCAACTCCGGTATAGAAGTAATATGGGGAACATCCATCGACAATAATTTAGGCAAACGAATTAAAATAACCATCCTCGCTACCGGCTTCGGCCTCGATTCCATCCCCGAACTCGCCGACAACTCCCAACGGGCGGAAATACAGAAGAAAATCGGAGAATACTACAACAACAACCGCTCCGGAAAAAAAGGAGATTATATCGACCGCTTCGCCATCCTCACCGCCGCCGAGCTTGACGACGACAACTTCATCTCATTCCTTGAAGATAACCCAACACACAAGCGCAACCCGAAGATGATAGCCGATTTCCGCGCAAAAAACAACCCCGCACCCGCCACACCCGCACAAAACAACGACTCCGGGATGATACATTTCTAACTATTACTGTCCGGTAAGACGGAATACCAATTATTTCACATCTGCAAATTGCAGATAAGCTAACGGATAAGTAAGGTAACTATCGCTTAACCTTGCTCGTTTCTGCTTTCGGAATGAAATGCGGAACACGGCAGATTAAAGCATAACCAACTGATTCGTCGGCGCTCCTTGCTTATCCGTTTCTTGTTTTAAGGCTTAACGTTTTGAGACATCCTCTCTCGCAGGGCCTTTGAGGAATTTTCCAAAGTAGTCGACACCTTTAGCTTAGGTGTCGACACCTTTGGCTTGGGTGTCGACACCTTTGGCTTAGGTGTCGACACCTTTGGCTTAGGTGTCGACACCTTTGGCTTGGGTGTCGACACCTTTCGCTTAGGTGTCGACACCTTTGGCTTGGGTGTCGACACCTTTCGCTTAGGTGTCGACACCTTTGGCTTGGGTGTCGACACCTTTGGCTTGGGTGTCGACACCTTTGGCTTGGGCGTCGACACCTTTGGACTGGGTGTCGACACCTTTGGCTTGGGTGTCGACACCTTTGGCTTGGGTGTCGACACCTTTGGCTTGGGTGTCGACACCTTTGCCATAGCATTCGAATGCTTTACCCAAAGTAATCGAATACAAAGCCGGTGCATTCGAATACAAAGCCATAGTAATCGAATGCAAAGCCGGAGTAATCGAATGCAAAGTCAAAGCATTCGAATGCAAAACCGGAGCATTCGAATGCAGAGCCAAAGCATTCGAATGCAGAGCTAAAGTAATCGAATGCAAAGCCGGAGCATTCGAATGCAATTTGTATAGTATACAGTTTAGTTTTTAATAATCATAAAATCAATTTAAAATGAAAGCTTTGATTCTTTTTCTTTCGGCGATAGCCCTGTCTGTGTCCGTTAGCGCGCAGCAAAACAAGAATTTCCATGACTTTACGGTGCAGACCATCGGCGGGAAGACCATTTCCCTATCCGATTTCAAGGGCAAGAAGGTCATGGTGGTAAACGTGGCGTCCAAATGCGGCCTCACTCCTCAGTACAAACAGTTACAGGAGCTATACGACAAGTACGGCGGCAATAAGTTCGCCGTCATAGGCTTCCCCGCCAACAATTTCGGGCAGCAGGAGCCGGGCACAAACGAAGAGATACAGGAGTTTTGCACCTTGAACTACGGTGTCACCTTCCCTATGATGGCCAAGATTTCCGTCAAGGGCGACGACATGGCCCCCTTGTACGAGTGGCTTACTAAGAAGAGCGGAAATGGGAAGCAAGATGCTGATGTGACGTGGAACTTCCAGAAGTTCCTTATAGATGAGAACGGAAACTGGGCAGGGTTTTACGAACCCCGCACCCTGCCCGATGCTCCCGAAATCGTAAGTTGGATAGAGAAATAACAGGAGATGTTATTCCTTTCCCAGCAGGAAAGTGTCGATACATTTGATAAGTTCTTCGCGGGGGAGTGCGCCCTGGGCTATCTGGGGCGTTCCTTTCGCGGGGACAAACAGAAGCGTTGGGATGCTGCTTATGCCGAAGGCGGCGGCTAATTCGTTCTCGGCGTCCACGTCTACCTTGTAGACTACGATTTCATCCTTGTAGAGCGCCGCCAGATCCTTGAGGATGGGGGATACTTTTTTGCACGGGCCGCACCAGTCTGCGTAGAAGTCCACGATGCAAGGCTTGTTGCCTTCATAGACCCAGTTCCCGCCGTTCTTTTCGTAATCAAACACCTTAGCCGTGAACTCAGCCTTGTCCAAGACGACGACGTCGCCCTTTTCCTCGCCTTTCGCCGCATTTTCTTTGGCTCCTCCCGGGCATCCGACGGAGGAAAAGGCGATGCAAAGTATAAATATACTACTCAACCATTTTTTCATAAATAAAAGAATTTACTTGTTCTTATATAATCGTGATGCGCAAAGATAGGAAAAAATAAACGCCTGCCTCCCACTTTCAATGTCAGGGTCGCGACAATTCTTGTTTTTAAGCATCTTTATTATTTTCAACCGTCGGTTTAAGCGCGCTTCCCCGCTATCCGGTCATAAGTCGCTGGGGGCGTCTTTGTGCGGATTGCGTAAGACGCCCGTTTCTTTGCAGGTGACTTTTTCGAGGGCTACTTTCCATACTTTTACGTTCCTCACGGCGGGCGCTCCGTATGTAAAATCCCTGCCGGTATAGCGTTTCATGAAGAGGTTCAGTATGCCGGTTTTCCTGTCGAAATCGTCTTCGTATATTACTTCTCCCCAACCGATAACACTGATGGCATGGGCGCTGTAACTGCAAGCTACGCCGGGGTCGCGGCATACTATCTTGTCGACGGAACAGAAGGTGATGCAAACGTTGGGATTGCGTTCTATGATGCCGGCCTTGCGCCCTTCCTGTGCGGAATGAAGGTAGACCGTTCCATCGAGGTAGGCGAAGTTCATGGGTATCACATAAGGCTCGCCGCCGGTATCGGTCATGCCTACAAAACAAGTATCGCAGGCCATTATTGCCGCCTCTATGCGTTCACGTTCGGTATGTATTATTGTCATTGTTTGTTTTTAAAGCGCTAAGTTAGCGTTTCCAACCGATAAAAGGCTAATTTTGCCGTTCTAATTTTCAATGATGACGAACATGGTTTTTTTCACACATACATTCCCTAACGGATTGAGGTTGGTTCATCTGCCTTCGGATTCGCCGGTGTCTTATTGTGGATTTGCTATACATGCGGGGACGAGGGATGAGGAGGCTGATGAGTATGGACTGGCGCATTTTGTGGAGCATATGTTGTTTAAAGGTACGGATAAACGGAAGGCCCGGCATATAATTAACCGCATGGAGAATGTCGGTGGGGAGTTGAATGCTTATACGGCTAAGGAGGAGACGTTTGTTTATTCCATATTTATGGAGGAGCATTTCGCCCGCGCTTTTGAATTGCTGACGGATATTCTGTTTCACTCGCAATTCCCGCAACAGGAAATAGAGAAGGA
Source organism: Tannerellaceae bacterium (assembly GCA_031267205.1). Taxonomy (GTDB): domain Bacteria; phylum Bacteroidota; class Bacteroidia; order Bacteroidales; family Tannerellaceae; genus DFXE01. The sequence goes on from JAIRZN010000186.1 coordinate 23,727, forward strand.
GGTTGATGTCATCTTGGACGAGATCAATACTTATAAGGACAATCCTTCGGAGCTTATATTCGACGAGTTCGAGAACTTGATTTTCAACGGCCATGCCTTAGGGCATAACATACTTGGGGACGAGGCGTCGCTGCTGAGTTTTACCTCCGGGTCGGGACGGTCGTTCACCGGTCGTTTCTATGCGCCGTCGAATATGGTCTTCTTCTCGATGGGGCGAACCAAGCCGGAGAAGATTCTACGCTCGGCGGTCGACGTTTGGGGCGAAACGGCTCCGGCCTTTGTCCATAAGCGGACGCCTCCGGCCACCATACCCTCGCAGGCAAAGCGCATCTGCCGCGATACCCACCAGACGCATGTCATTATGGGCGGGAGGTCGTACGGTATGCATGAACCCGACAAGAAGCGCATCCCCCTCTTCCTCCTAAATAATCTCTTGGGAGGGCCCGGTATGAACAGCCGCCTCAACATATCGCTGCGCGAGAAGCATGGATTGGTATACAACGTAGAGTCGAATATCACATCGTATACTGATACCGGCTTTGCGGCCATATATTTCGGTACGGATCCTAAAAATGCGGAGAAAGCCCTTTCGTTGGTGAACAAAGAGCTACATAATATATGTAACGTCAAATTGTCGACCTCGCAACTTGCGGCGGCAAAGAAACAAACCGCCGGTCAGTTAGGAGTAGCCGGCGACAATAAGGAAGGCCTCTTCCTCGGCATAGGCAAGCAGTTCCTGCATCATAATAACTACGAGACCTTACCCGAAATATTCGGAAAGATAGAAAACGTTACCGCCGAAGACATCCTGGAAGCCGCCAACGAAGTATTCGCGCCTCCGCTCCCGTCAAGCCTTATTTATGAGCAATAACTGCTCTAATTTCATGAAAACGGAACGCACGGCGTGATTCGAGAGCGAGAAATACCAAAGCATCGGGATAAAGCAAAACATAAAACGCTTGCCTGAATAAAGCAAAACATTCTCAATCGAATCCCATTTGTAGTCAATCTGGTAAAGTACGATCATGTAGAACGCCGAAGACAGCGCGACGGCAAGCAGGAGATAAAGACTGTCGCCCTTGCGGATAAGAAACCATAGGTTCAGCAGGAAAGCGACGAGGAAAACAATGAAGCTTAATCCGTAGTAGATCGTGTTTTTATACAACATCCACATATGATCCAGTATATTCCCCGCCTTTTCCGCATCCCAGAAAGGATGGGTTATGGCGATGCTTTCGGAATACAGCCCGTTCATCTTCTTGTAAAGCGTCCAGCATATCAACGGGACAAAGGCGAAAAGGGCGACCGTCAGCAACGGTCTGTATTCCTTCCTCCGGAAAGAGTCTACAAGAAGGAGCGCAACAACGGCGCCGGTAAACACAATCCCCTCCGTGCGGCATAGGATGTTTGCGCCCAGAAGCGCCCCGCATACCAGCAAATCTTTCTTATCCCTTTCCCTGAACCATAAGGCCATATATATGACGCTCAGGGAGGCGAAGACGGCGTGAATGACGTTGGTCATCGACAGGGAGGAGAACGACAGCATTTCGGGCGTCAGCATCATAAACAGCGTAGCCACAGCAGCCCCCGTCTTACCGGCGGCGCGGGAGGTGGCTCCGTAAAAGGCGACAAGGAAAAACAGGTACATCAGAGCGTTGATAACCTTCGACGTTCCGGCTCCCAAGGCATATACGTAAGCGTAGCTCAACTGCACTAACGGGGCGTATGTAATATAGCTTGCCGGCCCGTGTATGCCCTCGATATACGTGCTGTCGAAGATGCTAAGCCCTTTTAGCGTATGTTCCTTAGCGGCAATGTATCCTATGGTCTCAAAGCCGGCCAGGCTATCCCTGTCGCTGGGAGGGAAATACAGGCACTTGGACATATTCATATATTCCACATAAACGATGACTATGATAAACATCAGCCATACCATGTTAAGGCTCTTCAGGGATGAAAGCGGCATCGACGTCCGCAGGGATTCAAGAGCATCCTTGCGGTAGAAATAAACAAAGGCGCACAATCCGGCCAGCATCAATGTCTCGCCGGCAAGCAGGCTCGCCGGTGTCAGGGGAATACCCGCCTGGTCGATAAAGAGCATCAGGAAGGCCTCAAGCGCCATGCCCATAAGGAAAGACAATCCTATCTTTTCCGCGAGGGTAAACTTCACGGAAAGACAATGAACGAACACAAAGCCCGTCGCAATAGTCAGAAAAATACCAAAGTGTACCATCCGTCAACGATTTAAAGGTAGTATGCCAAACTCCATCCTTTCATCCGCCTCGTAGCCCAAACGCTCGTATCCGCGCCCGTTCACGATTGCCACATGGGTAATATCATCGGCGTAACGGTTGGTTTCCATTTCCGAAGGGAGAACTAATTTGCGCGGATAGAGGAATCGCAAAGCCCATAGTTTATTTTGTATATCCTGTTTGAAGGGGCTGTTTACGCCTTCGGGCAGGAAATCCTCGCGCGAGGGATACAGGATAACCGCATCTTCGGGCGTAGCGTTTTTCACGAACAGGAGGTATTCATAGTCGGTTCCTAACTTAAATTTATTCCTTTCCTCCAAAGTCGCTTTGGGATGGGCTTTGATTAGCTCCATGTTCCCCTTCAGCATAGAGTGATACACCCATTTGTAACCTTCCTGCGTATCTAAGCATTTGAAGATGAAAATTCCTGCAACAACGGCGGCGCATACGTTCTTCACAAACCAGGCCGTATAATTGCCGCTTTCTTTCTTTACGGTATTCTTAGTTCCCATATTATTGTCTAATTTACGAATCTGTATTTTAGTAACACCCAGATGGCTTCGATGCCGTCGTACCATCTTATTTTCTTGCCCTGGCCGACTGTTCGCGGGTAGTAGCAGATGGGTAGCTCCTTTATCTTGTATCCCAGCTTCGATACTTTGGCCGTTACTTCGGGACAAAACTCAAAGCCGGTGCATCTGAGGCGTATGGATTTCAACAGCGCGGCGTCGAACATTTTATAACACGTCGGCTCGTCGGTCAGATGCTGCCCGTACAATATGTTGGTGAAAATAGAAACCAACCTCCCGCCTAAGTAGAAGCTTGTATAGGAGTGCTTGTTCGCCGGGTTAAGGAAACGCGAGCCGTAGACTACTTTCTTGTTATTCGACATCAGGTAGCTCAGGAGCAGGTTGAAGTCTTGCGGCTCATACTCAAGGTCGGCGTCCTGAATAACGGCGTAGTCGCCCGTGACCGACCTCAGTCCGGTACGTATCGCCATGCCTTTGCCGTGGTTGATGTCGTGCCTTACGTACTTGATCGAGGCCGACGGATGCCGCCGTATCGCGTCCTTGGCAATGTCTTCGCTACGGTCTGCCGAGCAGTCGTCGACGATGATGATTTCCTTGCCGGCCCCGTTCTCCAATTGCAGGTTTATGACCTTTTCCAGGAGACGTTCCAGCGTAGACTCCTCGTTATAGACGGGGATAATGATTGATAATATTTTGTTCTTATTTTCCATCAGGGAGTTATAATCGCTTCAAAAGTAATGAAAAATTCCATTTATACCTTAGGGCGAAGAAGGCGCCGACCACGAGGCTCATGATAATGAGCAACGCCGTGTCCCGTGCGGGATTGATATTAACAACCTCAAGCACGGCGTCGGTCTGCAATACGGATGACTTGGAGGTAGCGAAGAGCGAGAGAAATATGTTGTTGGCCGCATGGAGGCCCATCGACAGCTCAATGCCGTCATCAAGGATGGATACGAGGCCGAAAAACAGTCCGAAGTAGATGTATTGCGGCATGGTCGCCCAGAAGCCAAATTCGCTGACTTCGGGATTGAAAGCGTGCATAAGTCCGAAAATAAGGGAGGGGACAACCAGCGCCACCCATCGCCTCCCCGTCCAGGCGGCAAGTCCCTGAGCTAAATAGCCGCGGAACAGATATTCCTCGCTCGTCGTCTGGAAGGGAATAAAAACGAGGGTGATAAATACTAAGGGTATAAACCGCGAAGGGTCGAACTGAAGGACATAGTCGGCCGTATTAACAACATAATCCGCCGCATAAACGACCGACATCGCCGCCAGCCACACCCCTGCCCCCGTCAGGCAACGCCCGATGCGCACCTTTTGTCCACCGTTGACAACTTCCGCAAAGCTCCGCCTGTGCAACACCTTCACAATCCAAACCGTAAGAACCAACGTCACGACGGTAGAAAAGAGCACAAGCGTCAGTATCTGATTCTTCGACAGCCCGTCCATCCCATCGGCGCCCCCCCCCATATAGGAGCGAAGAAACACCGTAAGGGCCAAAGGTATAGAGCCTATTGCCGGCCAAAGGAGAAGGGAGCACGCACAAACAATGACATACTTCCACCACTGATTCATTTGATCAAACGAGCGTTCAAGGAATTTCATATTTTACGGATTTAATTGTTTTTAAATTACAAGGAAACAAAAGTAAAAAAAAACGGCATTCCCCCGCCATAACATTGTAATTCGAGTTAGGGATAAGCAATAATGGAAAATCGTTGCGACTAAATTGAACGCCGACACGCCATTGTACTTTAGTCCGGTGTCATTGTACTCGAGTACAATGGCATTGTTCTTTGGTACAATGCCATTGTTCTTTAGTACAATGCCATTGTTCTTTGGTACAATGGCATTGTTCTTTGGTACAGTGCCATTGTTCTTGAGTACAATGCCATTGTTCTTGAGTACAATGCCATTGTTCTTTGGTACAGTGCCATTGTTCTTGAGTACAATGCCATTGTTCTTTAGTCCGGTTCCATTGTACTTGAGTACAATGCCATTGTACTTGAGTACAATGCCATTGTACTTAAGTCCGGTTCCATTGTTC
>JAIRZN010000085.1 GCA_031267205.1 Tannerellaceae bacterium
CTTAAATATGTATTACGGAAATGGGGAACGGAGGATGCGGTAAAGGTCATATCTCTGTCACTGGGGCTTGTTGTGGCCTTGGTATTGTTTTCAAAAGTATCGTTTGAAGCCGGTTACGACAGCTTCTACCCTGATGCGAAGCGCATCTACCGTGTCGAGCGCAAGGTATATAACAGGGAAGGGGTAACTTATTCCGGGGAACGTATAAACGCTCCTCTCACCGAAGCGCTGGAGAGCGGTTTGAGCGAGATAGAGCTATCGTCGCTCGTTTTTGCAGGCCCGGACAACAAATTCATCAAGGATGAAGATAACAGGATATTCAAGGAAGAGATACTGCCCGTCGACGCCGGCTTCTTCGATCTGTTCGGCATACGGATGCTCGAAGGCGACGGCTCCGAACTGGCTTTGGAAGACAGGATATACTTGTCCGAATCCCTGGCCCACGGTTTATGGGGAGAAGATAGCGCGGTAGGCCGCAAGCTCGTATACGACAACGTTGCGCGCACCGTAGCCGGCGTCTTCGGCGACATACCGGAGAACAGTCTTTTCTCATACAATGTTTTCATTTCCCTTGCGAGCTACTTTCGCGGCAACAAACCGGGGTGGCGAGAGATGGACGGCTTCTGCGGATACGTCAGGCTCGCCCAGGGCGTCCATCCGGGAGACGTAGAGGCCAAGATACCCTCCCTCCTGCCGTTACATTTCGACGTACAGTCCGATGCGGCAAAGGGCATCGGCTACGAATACACACTTAATCCGATAACAGGCATCCACCGCAGCAGCCAGGCGGCGAGACGTATCATGCTTGTCTGCGGCCTGCTCGCCTTTACGCTCCTGTTTGTTTCGGCGATGAACTACGTCCTGATCTCCGTGGCGTCGCTTGCCGGGCGTACGATGAGCATCAGCATCCATAAATGCAACGGAGCGTCGTCCCGCGAGGTATTCACGCTTTTGATGGCCGAAACGCTGCTCTACATCCTGGCCGCCACCCTTCTTTCGGCAGCCTTGATACAGGTACTCGGCGGCCCGGTCGAGAAGATGGCGCAGGTACCTGTGGAATATATCTTCTCGGCGGGCAACCTGTGGGTATTCCTTGCCGTTGTCGCCGCCCTGCTGCTCTTTTCGGGCGTCATCCCGGCCTTCATGTACTCGTCGCTTTCGCCGACCTACCTTATACAGTCGTATACGGTCAACAGGAAGAAATGGAAGATGGGGCTTATGTACGTACTCTTTGTCGGCGTATCTTTTATGGCGACGCTGTTACTGGTTGTCGTATGGCAATATCATGTTTTGATCAACAGTGACCTGGGCTATGTGTCCGGCAATCTTTTTTTCACCGAAGATACGCAGGGCGCGGACGACGAGAAGTTCGACGTCCTCAAGGACGAGCTGAGCAGGATGCCCGGCATAGCGAGCGTATCGGTGACTACCGACCTGCCGCTGGACTTCATGAACGGCTTCTATGTGTATGACGACAATAACGAGGCCCGCCTGTTCTCAAGCCGCGGAATGGCGGCGGACAAGGACTTCTTTGAAACCATGGGGATAGAGATACTTCTCGGCCGCGGCTTCTCGGAAAACAAGCTGGACTACTCGGAGGCCATAGTCAACGACAGATTCGTGCGTATGATGGGATGGACAGGCTCTCCCCTGGGCCGGACGTTTGTCACCCGCCTGGACGGAGCCATGACGGTTGAGGTAATCGGCGTCATTAAGGATTTCTCAATCTATACCCTCTACCAACAGGAGGCAGACTATATGCGCGACCCCCCGCTCATTGTCTTCTCAAGGGAAAAGTCGAACCGCGACTGGTGGTATCCTGCAAACAGATTAGTTCTCAGAGCCGACGTAACAAACGGCGACCTCCGGGCCAGCCTCGACAGCATGGCCAAACAAACGCTGGAGAGCGAAACGGCCCGTTTCGGGAGCTATAACGAAAAGATAGAGCAGACCTACAACGCTACGCTGGCGCAGAAGGATATGATCGTGAGCGCATCCGTCCTCATGCTATGCATCACTGTGCTGGGATTGTTCGGATACATGCAGGGCGAGATAATACGGAGGGAGAAAGAGATCACGATACGCAGAATCAACGGTGCAACCTTCGGAGACGTCCTCTCGGTCTTCCTCCGGCACATACTCCTGCTCTCGTTCCCGGCCGTGCTGACGGGATTCGTCCTCTCGTATTACGTGAGCGGGGAATGGCTGCAACAGTTTGCAGTGAAAATACCGCTTGATTTCCGCCTCTTCTTCCCCGTCGGTATCATCACCCTGTCCGTAATATCCGCATCCATATACCTCCATGTAGCAAAAGCAATGAAAGCAAACATATTATTATCCTTAAAAACAAACAATAGATGAATATTATACTGCGTAATTTCCACACATACAGAAAGCTGTTACAACCCTTGCTCAAAACAAAAATGATAATAGCGTGATAACTTAATCAATCTTTTGTCTTTGAGATTTCAACTCTTTGAACGTGATGCTATCTCACAAGATTACGCCGCGTGAAGTATAAGATGCATTTGCCCTGGTAAATTACTCGTTTTTTTTTATCAACCGGCAAAAAGCATTACATTTGCTTCAAAATTACGATATAAGCAAAGTGGAAAAGACGTTTTTGCTGCATATAAGTTTTATAGTAATTGGACTTTTGTTTGTATCTGTCGTACAAGCAGAAGAAAAGGTGTTTACTGTCGTAATTGATGCCGGACACGGTGGAAAAGACCCCGGAGCAAGAGGTCGTTTAATTAATGAAAAGGCGATAAATCTGTCGGTGGCTCTTAAATTGGGCAATCTGATTTCAGAAAAACAAGATAATGTTAAGGTGATATATACCCGTAAGACCGACCGCTTTATCGGATTGGATGAACGCGCTAACATAGCCAACCGCAACAAAGCCGACCTCTTTATCTCTATTCATGCTAATGCTATAAAAAACGCAAGCCATATAGCCGGAACGGAAACGTTTACGCTCGGACTTGCCAATAGTAGTGAAAACCAGGAAGTAGCCCGGCGCGAGAACTCCGCCATCCTGCTTGAAGATGACTATCTGCAGAAATACGAAGGCTTTGACCCCAACTCTACCGAGTCCTATATTATATTCGAGTTTATGCAAAATAAACACATGGAACAAAGTATCAGTTTAGCTTCGGAGATACAAAAATCTTTCAAAGGAGCCAAACGTAGCGACCGAGGCGTGAAGCAGGCGGGACTGCTGGTATTGCGCAAAACAAGTATGCCGGCCGTCCTGGTTGAACTCGGATTCCTTACTAATCCGGCGGAAGAACGCTTCATGAAATCGTCAGATGGGCAAAACGAGTTAGCTGAAGCCGTCTACGATGCCTTTGCCGGCTACAAGCATGAGTTTGACAAACGACAGAATACTGCTGTCGCCGCTAAAAAAACCGAACCGCAGAAGAAAGACGAGACACGGAAGGTTCAGCCTTCAACGACGAAACCCCCAACCAATCCAACGGCTTCGACCTCTTCGTCCAATAAGCAGCAAAATAGCGAGGTAGTCTATAAAGTACAGATTCTCACCTCGCCTAAAAAGCTTCAAAACAACTCCAAGCAGTTTAAAGGACATAAGGAGATAGCCGCATACCAAGAAAACGGGTTGTATAAATATACCTGTGGAGAGTCGTCAGACCTGGCTGCAATCAAGGCTACCCACAAAAAATTACAAAAAGACTTTAAAGACGCATTTATTGTGGCGTTTAAAGACGGCAAACGAATAAAACAAAATAGTACAAAATAACAACGCAATAATATGAAAAAAGGATTTACTAAAGAAGCTAAAATAGGGATTATGACCATAGTCGCAATCGCATTACTGTATGTTGGCATCAATTACTTGAAGGGAATCAATATGTTTAAACCCACGAACCACTACTTCGTTTCCTTCAGCAACGTAAAAGACGTGACAATCTCAAGCCCTGTATTTGTCGAAGGTTTCAAGGTTGGATTGGTAAGAAGTATAAGCTACGACTACAGCGCAACGGATAAAATTACAATAGAGGTAAGTTTAGATGATGAGATGAAGATTAATAAAGGAAGCTATGTCGTGATAGTAAGGAGTTTCCTTGGAGGTGCGGAATTGCATATCCACCTCAATAAATATGTTTCCGAATATATGAAATCGGGTGAAGTACTTGAAGGACGGATGGGCGAGGATATGATAGGCTCCATACAGGAGAACCTCCTGCCTGCCGTAGGGAGCCTGATACCTAAAATAGACTCCATACTTACAGGCTTGCAAACATTGATAAACCATCCGGCGCTGTTGCTGTCACTGGACCATATAGAACGGACAACGGGGAATCTGGAGGTCTCAAGCCGCCAACTCAACAGATTATTGAGTGAAGACGTACCGGTGATTATTTCCGACCTGAAAACAATAACCTATAACGTCTCAGGCTTCAGTGAAGAATTGAAAAATTTAGATTTACAGACGACTGTCAGAAGCGTGAATGAAACTCTTAATAACCTGAATCTTGCAACCGGAAAATTCAATTCCAAGGACAATAGCTTAGGCTTACTCCTAAACGATAACTCACTGTATTACAACGCAAATACTGCGATAGAAAATGCCTCTAAGTTAATGTTAGATCTGCGTGAACACCCTAAGCGTTACGTTCATTTTTCGCTGTTTTGAAAAATTTATAGATTGCCAAAACACACCTTTGCTTAGAATTATTCTAATTTATGGTAATGGTTGATAAATTTTTTGAAGGCCTCTCTAATCCCTTTAAAGTAAACGGGTAAAAAAACTATCCGAAAGGGGGGATTTTCACCCCGTAAAATACGAGCAGTCGTGAAACGCCTTTGTAGTAAGGATTTTTATCCCGGCCAGATGCCTTAGCTATAATATGCTGATATTGATTTGTGTATCCATATTCGAAAATTCCAAATAAATCTCGTATTTTTTTTATTGGATATAATTCCAATCTTTGTGGAGACAAAAATAAAAGTTTGGATATGCAAGCAAATTATCAGATATTTTGGAACCAGTGCTTAGGAGTTATAAAAGATATTGTACCCGAGGCGGCTTTCAATACTTGGTTCCAACCTATTGTTCCGTTATCATACGAGAATAACAGATTTACAATTCAAGTGCCCAGCCAATTCTTTTATGAGTATCTGGAAGAAAAGTACGTAAGCGTTCTCAAAGTTACGATAGAGCGAGTATTTGGCGCCGGCACGATGCTCAATTATAGGGTGATGGTGGACAGGACAACCGGCGGAACGGTAGACTATCCCACAGAAAACGCTTCAACAGCAGTGAAAAAGATCGTCCCTAAAGATGCTAATAAAGCCCCTGAACCCTTTGTGCAGCCGGTTGCTCAAGACCTGGATTCCCAACTTAACCCCAAGTATAATTTTGACAATTACTTTGAAGGAATAAGCAACCGCTTTGGACGTGTCGCTGGCGAATCAGTTGCTCTTAACCCCGGAAAGACTGCGTTCAATCCTTTGTTTATCTTTGGACCTTCAGGTGTCGGTAAGACGCACCTGTGTCACGCAATCGGCACACGGATACGTGAAGCGCATCCTGAAAAGAAGGTTCTATACGTATCATCTCACCTGTTCTATGTTCAATTCTCAGATGCGACACGTAAAAATACGGCGAACGACTTCCTTTATTTTTATCAGAATCTTGACGTATTAATAATAGATGATATTCAAGAACTGATAGGCAAAGAGAAAACACAGAACACATTCTTCCATATATTCAATCACTTCCATCATTTGAACAAACAGTTAGTGCTAACTTGCGACAAGGCGCCGGTGGACATGCAGGGTATGGAGGAACGGGTGATAACGAGGCTTAAGAGCGGATTAAGAGTTGAACTGAACCGCCCCGATCCCGAACTCCGGAAGAAAATATTGAAGAGCAAAGTCAAACATGACGGTATCTCTATTCCGGATGAGGTTATAGACTTCATCGCAGATAACGTCAGAGATAATATTCGAGACCTTGAAGGCGTACTCGTTTCCCTGATGGCTAATTCCGTGATTAACGACCACGAAATAAACATGTCTTTAGCCAAGCGCATCATAAGTCAGGCTATACGTTTGGAGAACAAACCTGTCTCCATACAAGCTATAGAGCAGGTGGTTTGTGAGAGCCTGAATATAGATCGTTCGGCCATTCAGACTCATTCCCGCAAACGCGAGATAGTGCAAGCCCGTCAATTGACTATGTACTTATCAAAGAAGTATACGGACTACTCGCTTGCCCACATTGGAAAAATGGTGGGGAAGAAAGACCATGCCACCGTATTACATGCGTGCAGAACTATAAAAGACCAGATAGAGATAAATAAAGTTTTCCGCTCAACTGTCGAAGAAATAGAGGCCAAGCTGAAAAATTGACCTCATGTCTGCCTGAAAAAAGGATTTTATCGTGACATTTGTCTTATCCCACGGGGTTTTTAATGTTTTTTATGTTTGAGTGGGGGCTTGGGTGTTGAATCTATCGTTATGTTTGCGGAATCAATAATAACCCAACAGTACATTTATGAACTACAAGCCATACATGGCGGGACTGGCGGCGGCGCTGATTACGGTTAGCTGCGGCAACGCAACGAAAGACGAAGAAGATGAAGGTAACGTTGAGACCATCCTGCTTGAATCAACTAACGAAGTCAGCGTTATGAATCTTGAACTGACGAACTTTCATCATGAATTGGTTAGCAACGGAAAACTTGTAGCCTCGCAATATGCAGACTTGCATTTCGAATCGGCTGAGCCGGTGGCCGCAGTATGGGTCAGGAATGGCGACGCTGTGACGAAGGGGCAGAAAATAGCCGAACTCTCGACCTTCCGCCTCAACAACCGGACTATACAGGCCAAGAACGAGTTGGAGAAGGCCTACCTTGAATTGCAGGATGTGTTGATCGGACAGGGCTTTTCGCCGACTGATTCCGCAGGCTTACCGGCTGAGGTCAGGCAGTTGGCCGCAACGCGGAGCGGCTACGACCAGGCGCTGGCGCAATATAGCCTGGCTGTGCATGAAGAAGAACAGGCCGTACTCAGGGCGCCCTTCGACGGCGTAGTGGCCAACCTCTTCGCCAAACCATGGAATATATCCTCCTCCTCCGAAGTATTTTGCAGCATTATCAACGCGCGGCAGGCTGAGGCTTCCTTCACTGTGCTGGAGAGCGAATTGCCTCTGATAAGGAAGGGCGACCGCGTCGAGGTATCGCCCTTCTTCGCCCTTGAAGGCGGATCCGTCGAGGGCGTTATATCCGAAATAAATCCTATGGTAGACGCCGGCGGCGTGGTTAAGGTGAAGGCGTCGGTGAACAATCCGGGGCAATTGGTGGAGGGGATGAACGTCCGCGTGAGCGTTCAACGCTCAATAGGCAACCGGCTGGTCGTCCCCAAGACAGCCGTCGTTATACGTTCCGGCAAGCAGGTTGTCTTCACGCTGGTCGACGGCAAGGCGTACTGGAACTATGTGCAGACGGGATTGGAAAACAGTAGCAGCTACACTATAACCGAAGGTCTCAAGGACGGCGACATAGTCATCACGGACGGCAATATAAATCTCGCGCACGAATCAACGGTAACCGTTGGCAGCGGAAAACGGCTGAATACACAAGAGGATGATCAGGTTCCTGCTGAATAGGCCGATCGCGGTATTGATGGCCTTTACGGCCTGCTTTATCATCGGGTTAGTGACGTACTTCACACTGCCCGTCTCGCTCCTGCCCGATATAGCGATACCCGAAATAACCGTCCAGGTGACGGGCGCCAACACTTCGGCTCGCGAACTGGAGAATACCGTCGTAAAACCCATCCGCCAGCAGCTTATGCAAGTGAGCCGGCTGCGCGACATACAGAGCGAAACGCGCGACGGGGCAGCCCTGTTGCGCCTTAGCTTCGACTTCGGCACGGATACCGACCTAGCTTTTATCGAAGTCAACGAAAAGATAGACGCAGCCATGAACTACCTCCCGCGCGAAGCCGAACGCCCGCGCGTCGTCAAAGCCAGTGCAACGGATATTCCCGTATTCTGCCTCAATCTTACGCTTAAAGACGATGAACCGTCGGAGACCGACTTCCTCGATCTCTGCGAGTTTGCAGGGACGGTTATCAAGCGGAGAATCGAGCAATTGCCGGAGGTGGCGATGGTGGATATAACAGGCATGGCGACAAAACGGGTGCAGATCGTCCCCGATATGAAACAGCTCGAAGCCGCAGGCATCAGTCTCGGAGACCTCGAAGAAATCATCGCCGCCAACAACCTCGAACCGGGCAGCATGAGCGTGCGCGACGGCTACTACGAATACAACATCCGCTTCTCCTCCCTGCTGCGCACGGAAGAGGACGTTGAGAATATCTATATCCGCAAGGAAGGCCGCATACTCCAGCTTAGGGACATTGCCGATGTGTCCGTCGTGGCGGCGAAGGAAACGGGCCTGTCGCTCTCCAACGGCAAACGCGCCGTCACTCTGGCCATCATCAAGCAGTCGGAAGAAAACATGGAGAAGATGAAAGAGGCGCTCGGCGAGGTTATCGAATACTTCTCGCTGGTATATCCCGGCATAGACTTCAATATCACGCGCAACCAGACGGAACTGCTGGACTTCACCATCGCCAACCTCAAACAGAACCTCTCGCTCGGCTTCGTCTTTATCTTCATCATCGCAATACTCTTCCTCGGTAACGTGAAAAGCCCGGTAGTGATCGGCCTCAGTATGGTGGTCAGCTTGGTTGTATGCTTCCTTTTCTTCTACCTCTTTAACCTTTCGCTCAACATCATCTCGCTGGCAGGACTGATACTTGCGCTGGGCATGATGGTCGACAGCTCGATAGTGGTGACGGAGAACATCGCACAATACCAGGCGAAGGGTTACACGCTCGCCGAAGCCTGCGACAAGGGAACGACGGAGGTAATCACTCCCATGCTCAGCTCGACGCTCACAACGATAGTCGTCTTCGTCCCCTTGGTCTTCATGAGCGGCATATCGGGCGCTATATTCCGCGACCAGGCCTTCGCCGTTACCATCGGCCTTATCGTCTCCTACTTCACGGGTATTATGCTCCTTCCGGTACTGTACCGTATATTCATGCCGTCGGCGGGATTTACGTCAAGTCTTCCCAAGGGAAAATGGGCGTTCGACAGCCGCAAGGCGTATGATGCAGGCGTAGACTTCGTATTCCGCCACAAGACCGTCAGCTTGCTCGCCCTCTTCGTCTCCGTGCCGCTATGCGTCCTGCTCTTCCGCGTAATGCCCACGAGCCGTATGCCGGCTATCGACCAGAACGAACTGCTGGCCTTTGTAGACTGGAACGAGAATATACATCTCGATGAAAACCGCCGCCGCGTAGACGTCCTGTTCCGCGAAACAACCGGCGCGGAAACCGAATACACCGCCTACATCGGCAAACAACAGTTCCTGCTGAACCGCGACAGGGAACTGTCACAGTCGGAATCCGAACTTTATTTCAAGACGCCCTCCGCCGCAGCCATCCCCGCGCTGCAACAGACGGTCGGACAATGGCTGAAGGACAACTACCCGGCTGCCGCATACACCTTCTCGCCACCGGAGACGGTCTTCGAGAAGCTGTTCGTCACCGGCGAGGCTGACCTTGTCGCCGAACTTTCGCCACGCAACAAAAGCGAAGCCCCTGCGCCGGAAAGCATCCACGCCGTAGAAGCCTCCATACGCGACAGGGCCGCCGACGCCCCTGCAAACATACCCTTCGACAACCAGTTGAATATCTCCATCGACCACCGGAAGCTGCTATTATATAATGTGGACTACAATACCGTCTACCGCGTCCTCCGCACCACCTTCAAGGACAACGAAGCGGGCACGCTGCGCTCCTACCAGCAATACCTGCCCATCGTCATCGCCGGAGAAGAGCAGACCGTGAGCGGGATTATGCAAAATACGCTTGTCCCCGCCTCTCCCGATGGCCTCTCCCTGCCGCTATCCGCCTTCGTGACGGTTACGACGGGCGAAGACCTGAAGACGATCACTGCCGGCAAGAACGGCGAGTTTATCCCCTTCCGCTTCTACGGCGTAGACAACGCAAACGGGCTTATGCGGGACGTGAGGCGGAGCGTCAATAGCTTTACGGACCGGGCAAACGGCTCTAATATCTGGGACGTAGACTTCTCCGGCAGCATCTTCTCCAACCAGAAAATGCTCGGCGAGCTGGTCGTCACACTGTTAGTCTCGCTGCTACTGATGTATTTCATCCTCGCGGCGCAGTTTGAAAGTTTTATACAACCCTTTATAGTGCTGCTGGAAATACCGGTCGACGTGATGGCCGCGCTGCTCCTGCTCTGGGCCTGCGGGCATACTCTTAACCTGATGAGCGCCATCGGCATCGTCGTTACGTGCAGTATTATTATCAACGACTCCATCCTCAAGCTCGACGCCATCAATGTATTACGCAAAGAAGGGACGCCGCTGCTCGAAGCTATCCACGAGGCCGGACACCGCCGCCTGCGCCCTATCGTCATGACATCACTCACGAGCATCATGGCGATGGTGCCGCTGCTTTTCTCCTCCGATATGGGCAGCGAATTGCAAAAACCTCTCTCTATCGCCATGATCGCCGCCATGATCGTAGGCACGGCGGTAAGTTTGTTCGTCATACCATTAGTATATTGGGGAATCTACCGCAAAAGATAAGCTATGAACCCGCTTCCCTCCGCTAAACCCGACCCCGTTGTTTGCGACGCTTACAAAGCCTCCCTGCAACTTGCAAGGCCCGCTTGTAGTAGATACAAAGTCTCCCAGCAACCGTCGGCGCCCGTTTGTAGTAGATACAAAGTCTCCCGACGACCGTCGGGGCCCGTTTGTAGTAGATACAAAGCCTCCCAGCAACCGTCGGGGCCCGTTTGTAGTATATACAAAGTCTCCCGACAACCGTCGGGGCCTGTTTGTAGTAGATACAAAGTCTCCCAACAACCGTTGGGCCCGTTTGTAGTAACTACAATCCTACGGTTGAATCTTCATACTTTCAATTTCAGTATAAATAATTCGGGGTAAACATCACATAGACCATGAACAACAATATTTCGACCCTCATACGTCTTTCCATACTAAGCCTCGCTCTTTTGGGAGTAAGGGCGGGGGCGCAGATAACGCTCTCGCTCGAGGAGACCGTCGCCATAGCGGGCGATAGTTCGCTTGAAGCGTTCAGGAGTAAGAATATGTACCTGACGGGATACCGGCAGTATCGCACCTATAAAGCCGGACGATTGCCCGGCGCGTTTGCCCGCCACACCATTAGCGTACCGGGACGTATGCCGCAGGCTAATCAATCACGAATTATGAACCATAAATATATGTAAGAGTATGAAAAAGCTAATCGTAAACGCAACCGCAATCGCAATCGCCACCCTGCTTGTAACCGCAGGATGCACCGGAAATAAACAGCCGTCGGACGGCCTAATAACAGTTGACGTCACGGCCAGCTACCCTGAAAAGGAGCTGATCCTCCAGGATTTTATGGATGTAGAATACGTCGCGCTGGAAACAACGGACGAATTTGTGACACAAGGCTACCCCTTAGATGTCGGGAAGGACGTCATTATGGTAAAAAACCAGGTTAACGACGGAGACATCTTTATCTTCGACCGCAAAACCGGCAAGGGGCTGAAGAAAATCAACCGCAAAGGACAAGGCGGTGAGGAATACGCATATGTTTTAAGACTTAAATTGGATGAAGATAATGGCGAGATGTTTGTGAACGACCATTATGGAATGAAAATAGTAGTGTATGATATGGATGGGAATTTCAAGCGGAGCTTTAAGCATAAGGAAGGCGCCATGTATAATCACATATACAATTTCGACCGGGATAACCTGATTTGCCACGACGGCTTTTTCAGCAACGATGGGGAAGCAAACAGACAGTCGCTTATGATTATCTCCAAGCAGGATGGGAGTATCACGCGAGAGATACAAATTCCGTTCAAAGAGAAGAAAATACCGGTGTTGATCTCAAAAGATGAAGCTAATGGTATGGTTTATTCCGCAGGCCCGGGCGAACGCCCCATAATACCATATTTTGGAGATTGGCTTATTGTAGAACTTTCGGCGGATACGGTTTACAGATATTCTCCCGACCACACGATGACGCCGCTCATAGTCCGCACCCCGTCCATACAAAACATGGACCCGGAAATATTCCTTTTGCCTGCCGCCGTTACCAGCCGTTACGATTTCATGGAGACGGTGAAGAAAGAATTTGATTTTGCAGCAAACAAAGGATTCCCGGAGACAGATTTGGTGTACGACAAAAAAGAAAAGGCGATATATAAATACGTTGTCTACAACGACGACTACACCGTCAAGAAAACAGTAAGCCCGAAGTCGTTTCCCATAAATGCCGAAATCGCAGCCTTGCAAATTTTGCAAGCAGACCAACTCGTCGAAGCCTACGAAAAAGGAGAGCTGAAAGGCCGACTGAAAGAACTCGCCGCCGGCTTGGACGAAGAATCCAATCCCGTAATAATGCTCATGAAGCACAAGGAACTATAAGTAAGAGTATGAAAAGGCTAATCGTAAACGCAATCGCCGCCCTGCTTGTAATTGCAGGATGCACGACGGAGAAGAAACAGCCGTCGGACGGACTGATAACG
>JAIRZN010000027.1 GCA_031267205.1 Tannerellaceae bacterium
AGTCCGTTTTTTTTACCGTATAAAATAGACAATTCGACGGTCCCAGGATCGGCACGGGCTACAAGCCCGCGCCAGCGGGGTTATGCATATCATGCGCCAAAACGAAGAGGGCGCCCACAAGGGACGCCCCTACATATCCCACCGGCGCGGGCTTAATTTAAAACGTCACCTTATAATATATGTGTAGGTATCCCCGCTGGCGCGGGCTTGCAGCCCGTGCCCATCGCCTGCGAAATACACAAAGTGCGCAACCAAGCTATCGGCACGGGCTACAAGCCCGCGCCAGCAGGGGGCAGCGTGGAGCCCGCGCAAGCGGGAAATGTAGGGGCGTCCCTCGTGGCGCCCTCTTCGTTAATATAGGGGCGGCATGCCTAAAAGCCTGCCTTCGCGTTTGCGTGAGGGATAGTAGCGGAAAGCCCGGAACGAGCGCAGCGAGCGAGGACTTGTAGCGGATAGCCCGACCGCGCCGCAGGCGGGGGCACGCCCTGATTATTCTTTGTTTTATTGGAGTGGTAGCCATGTTCCTCCTTTGGGGAGGTTGGGGATGGGGGCGTCGGGGTATTGGGGGGGGGTGAAAAGGGCGTAGATGGATGAGCCGGAGCCTGTCATTGAGGCGTATGTTGCTCCGGCGGCGTACAGGCTTTGCTTGATGGCGGCCAGGTGTGGGTGTTGGGCGAATATGCTTTCTTCGAAGTCGTTGGTTATTAGTCCGGGCCATTCGTTTATGGGGCGGCGGATGGTTTCTTTGAGTGATACGGATGGTTTTCGCGGTTTCACGGCGGCGTAGGCTTCGGCGGTGGATATGGCGATGGGTGGGGTGAGGAGGTAGAGGCGGTATGGTTTTAGCGACAGGGTTATGGGTTCGAGGATGTTTCCTGTTCCGGTGGCGAAGGCGGGGGTGTTGCGGATGAAGAAGGGGGTGTCGGCGCCTGTTTGTGCGGCGAGGGCTTCGAGGTCGTCGCGTCCGAGGCCGAGTTGGCAGAAGTCGTTCAGTAGTTCGAGCATGGCGGCGGCGTCGGAGGAGCCACCTCCGAGACCTGCGCCTGCGGGTATGGCCTTGTGGAGATGTACTTCGAGTGTTGGCAGGCGGTGGTTTGTGAGGAGGCGCATGGCTTTGAGTACCATGTTGTTTTCCGGTGCGGCGTTGATGTCCAAGCCTGTTTGCGTGAATGAAAAGGCGTCGCTTCGGGTCACTTCCAGGGCGTCGCGCAGGGGGATGGGTACGAATATTGTTTCGATATTGTGGTACCCATCCTGCCGTTTGCTTACGACGTTCAGTCCGAGGTTGATCTTTGCGTTCGGGAAGCGGATCACTGTTTGATATTCGGTTGTTCGAGTCCGTAGCCTTGTTTCTTGTCTTCCGCCTTGAGCAGGAGTGCGACCATTATGGCGAGTGCGCCGAATGCGGCGAAGACGAGCATGGGTATTGTGTAGTCGTAGGCTAATGTTTCGCCCGGTATGCGTGCGTAGCGGTCGATTACCCATCCGATGAGCATTGGGACGCCCATCAGTCCCCAGTTTTGCACGTAGAAGACGAGTGAGAAGGCTGTTCCGAGTTGTTTTTGCGGTATTATTTTGGCTACTGCCGGCCACATTGCGGAGGGTACGAGTGAGAAGGCTATTCCGAGTACGACCATTACTATGGCGGCGAACCACCATTCGTTCATGACGGGCAGTGCGAAGAGGATGTGTACGGTTGTAAGCATGATGGCTCCGATGAGCATTAGTGTTGCTCCTTTGCCTATGCGGTCGTAGAGGCTGCCGAAGAGAGGTGTCAGCAGGATAGTTCCGGCGGGGAGGATGCCCGGTATGCTGCCGGCGAGGTCTTCGGCTACTCCGTATTTGTATATCATGAGTTTTGTTGCAAACTTGAGGAAGGGGAAGACGCCGGAGTAGAAGAGTACGCAGAGTATGGCTATGAGCCAGAAGCCTTTGTTGGATATGATGAGTTTGATGTCGTTGAGTTTGAATCCCTCTTCCGGTGGGCCTGTTTCGGGGAGTGCGGCTTCGGAGGCGTCGAGTTTTTTATCCATCACTCGGTAGACGAGGAAGGATATTGCGCCGATGCATAGCAGCAGTACTCCGAGCCATATGGGTGCGGATACGGATTGGAAGTGTTTTGCGACGGGCAGGCTGTAGCTGAGGGCGAAGAATGTTCCTATGCGAGCGAGCGCTACCTGGAATCCCATGGCCAGGGCCAGTTCGTGTCCTGTGAACCACTTCACTATTATCTTGCTTACGGTTATACCTGCTATTTCGGCTCCCATTCCGAAGAGTGCGAAGCCTAATCCGGCGATGAAGACTTGCATTTTGTAGCCAGCCAGCATGCTATCGGTTGGGAAGACGCCCGATATAGCGCAGGCTTTTACGAGCGCTCCGGCTATCATGAGCGAGCATGCCATGAGGCCGGTGAAGCGTACGCCCATCTTGTCGAGTATGATACCTCCGATGATGAGCATGAAGAAGAATACGTTGAACCATCCGTAGGCGCCTGAGAAGAAGCCGTATTCGGTGGAGGTCCAGTCGTGGGCTTGCATTAGCAAGTCTTCGAGCGGCGACATTACGTCGGTGATGAAATAGCCGCACATCATCGTGAAGGACACGATGCATAGAGTAGCCCAGCGTGCTGTGCGTGAGTTGCTCAGTTTTTGTTTGATAATTTCCGTCATATTATGGTTGTTTGTGATCGTGTTCAAATAGCGGGAGTATACCGGCTACGATGAAGTTACTTCCTCCGATGAAGAGCATGTCGTTGTCTGCGATGTTCGACATGGCGTAGTTGAGGGCGTCGCCGGGTGAGGTGAAGGCTTTGCCGTGCAGTCCGGCGGCTTTAGCTTTTTCGAGTAGCGTCAGCAGAGGCATGGCGCGTTTGGTATCGGCCTGTGTCAGCACATAGACGGCGTTGCGCGGCATGAGGGCGAGCATGGCGTCGACGTCTTTGTCGTCTGAGAAGCCGATGATCATGTAGACTGTGCCGTTGTGTTCGCGTGTGTAGGCTTCTATTCGGGGTGTGAGGTATTTCCATGCTCCGGGGTTGTGTCCCGTATCGGCTATGACGTAAGGTTTGTCGCGCAGTTTTTCCCATCGTCCGCGCAGTCCGGTGAGCGCTATGACGTTTGAGGCGCCTCGGTTTACTGTTTCCACCTTTAGTCCGGCAGGCAGCAGTTTGTCGAGTTCGCGCAAGGAGCACAGGATGGTTGCCATGTTCCTATCTTGCATTTCTCCGGTCAGTTCATAGCCTATGCATCCGAAGTTTTCCGTATCGTACAGTGTCAGGCTGCCTTCCGGTTCGAGGTAAACGTCTTTGAGGAGTTTTTCCTTTTGTGCGAAAAATATAGGGGCGTTCATGATTGCTGCTTTCCGTCGGAAGACGTTTTCCACCGATATGCTGTCGGCTTCGCCTATGACGACAGGCGTATGCCGCTTGATTATGCCTGCCTTTTCGCCGGCTATTTTTTCGGGTGTATCGCCTAAGAATCCGGTGTGTTCGATGCTTATGTTGGTGATTATGCTCAGCACTGGGGCGATGATGTTGGTACAGTCGAGCCGTCCGCCGAGGCCGGTTTCGATCACAGCGTAGTCCACCTTCTGGTGGCGGAAGTAGTCGAAGGCCATAGCCGTTGTAATTTCGAAGAAGGAAGGTTGGAACGGTTCGAAGAAGGTGCGGTTGCGTTCGACGAAGTCAACCACATATGCTTCGTCAATAATGACGCCGTCGACCCGTATTCGTTCGCGGAAGTCCATGATATGCGGCGAGGTATACAATCCTACGTGGTAGCCTGCTTCCTGGAGGATGGCTGCCAGGGTGTGACAGACGGAGCCTTTGCCGTTGGTGCCGGCGACGTGTATGGAGCGGAATGAGCGGTGCGGATTGCCGGAATGGTTATCGAAGGCTATGCTTGTTTCAATTCCGGGCTTATAAGCGGGCGCCCCTATATGATGGTATACGGGGGCGCTGGCGTATAGGTATTCCAATGTTTCGTTGTAATTCATAGGTAGTAGCGGGGTTTATTCTTCGATATCGCTTTCGCGCATGTTGTGGAAGACGTTCTGAACGTCTTCGTCCTCTTCCAGTTTCTCGATGAGCTTTTCGACGGATTCCCTCTGTTCGGGCGTTACGTCTTTGGAGTCATTGGGTATGCGCATAAACTCGGCGCTGTTGATTTCGTATCCGTTTTCTTCGAGGTATTTCTGTATGGCGGCGTTCTGCGCGAATTCGCCATAGAGGATGATTTCGTCCTCGTCTTCTTCCAGCTCGTCTACGCCGTAGTCGATCAGTTCGAGTTCCAGGTCTTCTATGAGGATACCGTCTTTACGGACGATATGGAACACGCATTTGTGCTCGAAGAGAAATTCAAGGCTACCGGAGGTACCTAAGGAGCCGCCGTGTTTGTTGAAGTAGCTGCGCACGTTGGCCACGGTGCGTGTGGTGTTGTCGGTAGCCGTTTCCACAAATATTGCGATGCCGAAGGGGCCGTAGCCTTCGTAGTTCATCTCTTTGTAGTCGGTATAGTCTTTGGATGTGGCTTTTTTGACGGCGCGTTCCACATTCTCCTTAGGCATATTTTCCTTTTTCGCCTGCTGCATCAAGACTCTCAGGCGGGGGTTGCTGTCCGGGTCGGGGCCGCCGGCTTTGGTGGCGATAGTGATTTCCTTGCCCAACTTAGTAAACACGCGCGCCATATTGCCCCAACGTTTAAACTTCTTTGCCTTGCGATATTCGAAAGCTCTTCCCATATTATTCTTTATATTTTAGTTATTATTATCTCAGTTGAGCGCCTAACTGCCGTTCGAGATTAGTTTGTATCCTTTTCATTGCGCCTTCGATCTGTTTGTCATTAAGCGTCTTTTCGGTATCCTGGAGATAGAAGCTCACGGCGTACGATTTTTTACCTGCCGGCAGATTGCGGCCTTCGTATACGTCAAAGAGCGTTACCTTCTTCAATAATTTACGTTCGCTTTCTACGGCTATCCTTTCTACTTCGGCAAAGGGGATATGATTGTCCAACAGCAGCGCCAGGTCGCGCTTCACAGTCTGGAACCGGGGTATCTCGGAGAAGGTGACTTTATTCTTCCCCGTTTCCTTCATCAGCAATGTCCATGATAGTTCGGCATAGTATACGTCCGAATCAATATCCATCATCTTCAGCAATCTGCGGTTTACTGCGCCGAACGCGCCTAAACAACGTTTCGTATTACCGCCCGTGAAGCTTATTCCGGTTGAGTATATATCGCTGTCCGTATTTGCAGCGACGAGGGTATGCATGTTGACGCCCAAGCGTGTCAGTATGTGCTCCACGTAGCTCTTGAGTTCGTACACGGAAGATTTTTCGTCCGGGTGTGCCCAGTTGTTTTCCACCCTGTTGCCGGATAGCCAGAGGCCCAGGCGGCAGTCTTCGGCAAACTCGGCGAGCGCGTCGCCATCTTTCTTTTTCGAGGCGTCGTATCCGTAGCAATTTCCAAACTCAAAGAAGCGGATGTTGGCGTTCTTGCGTTTTTCGTTATGCTCGATGCTTTCGAGTCCGCCGAAGAGCAGGCTTTGGCGCATAACGTTCAAGTCTGCGCTCAGCGCATTCTCCAGCGTCACGCACCGTGAGGGCGGATATGCAGTAAGTCCTTCGTAATAAGCCGAACGGGTTTGCGAATTGTTAAGTATCTCGTTGAATCCCGCTCCGCATAGCTGTTCGGATATGAGGTTTTGCAGCCTGTAGCTCTCATCGGCGGGCGTGCGGTAGCTGAGGTTGGAACGGACGCTTTCGCTTACTTCTACATTATTATATCCATATATGCGCAGTACGTCTTCGATCACGTCCACATCGCGCCTTACGTCTATGCGATAAACGGGGACGTGCAGCGTCAATGTGTCCTGCGTTTCGGATACTATTTCTATCTCCAGGCTGTCGAGGATATTCTTTATCGTTTCCCTCGGTATGGTTTTACCTGTGAGGCTGTCTATTTTCCTGTATGCGACTTCCACTCTACGGGGCTGAACGGGGGATGGGTATACGTCTTGCACTTCGCCCGCTATCCGTCCACCGGCTATTTCCTTTATCATGAGGGCGGCGCGTTTGAGGGCGTACATTGTCCCGTTAGGGTCCAGGCCGCGTTCAAAGCGGAAGGAGGCGTCGGTATTCAAACCGAAGCGGCGCGCTGTCTTGCGTATCCATGCAGGGTTGAAGTTGGCCGATTCGAGGAATACGTCCGCCGTCTTTTCCGTCACCCCGGAATCCAGACCGCCGAATACTCCGCCGATGCACATTCCCTCCTTCTCGTTGCATATCATCAAGTCTTTGCACGTGAGTGTGCGTTCGGCCTCGTCGAGGGTAACGAATTTTGTCCCCTCTGGCAGGGTTTTAACTATCACTCTCCCTCCCTTTATCCTGTCGGCATCGAAGGCGTGCAGGGGTTGCCCAAGCTCGTGGAGCACGAAGTTGGTTATGTCGACTACATTATTAATAGGGCGCAGCCCTATCGCCTTCAGCCTGTTCTGTAACCATGCCGGACTTTCCTCTACCTTGACGCCGCGTATGGTGACGCCCGAATAGCGCAAACATGCTTCGGTATCTTCTACCGTCACGGTTATGCCAGGAGCGTCGTCTTCTATACCGAATGCATCTACCGAAGGACGTTTCAGCGTAGCCGGCTTGCCGTTTTGCCTCAGGTAAGCGGCCAGGTCGCGAGCCACGCCGAAATGCGAGGTGGCATCCACACGGTTGGGCGTGATGTCGACTTCCAGCACGTAGTCGCTCTCCACATTATAGTAGTCCTTGACCGGCGTACCGGCGGCGACATCGTCGGGAAGCACGATTATACCTTCATGGCCGCTTCCCATGCCTATCTCATCTTCGGCGCATATCATGCCGTTGGATTCTATGCCGCGTATCTTTGATTTCTTGATGGTGAAAGACTCGTCGCCCTTATACAGCTTCGTTCCGTTGACGGCCACAATTACCGTCTGCCCTGCGGCCACATTAGGCGCTCCGCAAACTATTTGCAGCGCTTCCCCGCTCCCCGTATCGACGGTAGTGATATGCAGATGATCGGACGCGGGATGCTCTGCGCAGGTAAGTACCCGGCCTGTCACAAGGCCTTCCAATCCTCCTTTTATCGCCTGGAACTCTTCCACTCCGCCCGTTTCCAGACCGATAGAGGTCAACGCCGCCGCCACCTCGCCGGGCTGCATATCAAAATCCAGATACGTCTTCAACCAATTATAAGATATATTCATATTGCTGTTATGGGTTTCACGTTTTTTTTAATGAGCGTCAAAGTTATTAATGTTTTTGGGATTCGCCAATGCCGAACAGGGCAAAATCGTATTTAATAGGGTCTTCCGGGCAGTATTCCCGCAACTTCGCCGTGAGTTGCTCCACCGTTACGCGGTCGTTTTGTTTCCGCTCTATCAGCCCCAGCTCGCGCCCAACGCGCGCTACGTGCACGTCGAGCGGTATCATGAGCGACGAAGGTTTGACGGCTTTCCATACGCCGAGGTCGACCACGCCGTCGTCGCGGCACAACCAGCGCAGCATAAGGTTGATGCGTTTACAGGCCGAACCG
This sequence comes from Tannerellaceae bacterium, assembly GCA_031267205.1. GTDB lineage: Bacteria > Bacteroidota > Bacteroidia > Bacteroidales > Tannerellaceae > DFXE01. Next base: position 7,558 of record JAIRZN010000027.1, read on the forward strand.
TCCTTGTGCAGCGAGCCTTTGGATTGGGATATATGTTTTGAATATTCGCCGTTGGCTGCGTAAAAGGCTTCGCGAAGGCGCATTATGCCGTCCCAGACATCTGCCTGGCGAAACAAATCTTCGATGCCTCCACCACATTTATATATAGCAAAGAATCCTTTGCACATATAAATAAAATCACGCCCGAAGAATGTGCGGTGAATATTCATCAACGGGTCGATATTCCGCCACTCTTCGCTGGTTATAAAGTCATACGGCCGGCCGCCCATAATGTTGAAAAGCATCTTTTCGCAGGCGTTGATAATCTGTTTCCTGTTTCCCCAGGCAATGGTCGAAACCAGGAGGGCGGCGACTTCAATATCGCGAATATTCGTAAACATCTTTGGAAATTGCACGGGATCACCCACGACAAATGCATGGCTGTTGTATCTATCCGCCATCTCGTCCAAGTAATTTTTCAAGTCGTTCATTGCTGATAACAATTAAGCTGTCAAAAAACAGAGACGCAGCAAACACCGCGCCTCCGTAATAACAAAACAATCCAAAAAAAAATATGAAACTTGCTTATTTGCCGATTGAGGAAGGCCATTCGAGTTTGGAAATTACGGTCAGTAGGACGTTGTTTGCGTTGAACACTTTGCCGCTGCACGCGCCATTGCTCTGCATCGGCCACCTGAAGACGAGGTCGCTGCGCGGCGGTCCGACGATTAGGCCCACAGCCTTCCCGCTTTCCACACTAAACTGTTTTATAGGAAACTCGCTGACGTCTTTTATGTCGTTCGCCAGTAGCTTCAGCTTGCCGTCTGTGGCTGCCGGATAGAGGGCGGATGCGAAAGCTTTCTGGTCGGCCATGACGAGCAACATGCGGTCTTCGCCGAGTACCGTCTGTTCCGATACGGACAGGACAGGCGCTGCGGGGACTAACGGTTCGTCGCTGTCGTCATTGCTATTGTCGTTGCCTTTCTTGCCCATCCAATATCCTATGCGCTCCATAACTCTTTCAAACTGATCTATTATGGCGTTGATGTAGTCGATTATTTCTCCAGCAGCCGTGACGTCCTTGCCTGCCAGCACGCCTTCAATGTAGACTACGTAAAGGCTTTGCGTAAAGAATTTAAAGGCTTTATTCACCTGGGCACGTATCTTTCTCATCGTTCCCGTTGCTCCCGACGCTTCGAGTCTTTTGGCGCGTTCTTCGTAAAGGTTCATGAATTTATCGTTTGCTTCTCCCATCCTGCTTATGAGTGATTCTAACTTGAGCGTCTTCACTGCGGCGGCGTAGCGCGGCCTGGCCAAGTCCTGGATCATATTGATAATAAGGACGCCAACCTCCGTAATCGAGGCCCATCCGATAGCCTTGTAGATTTTAAGCACTTCGGTCAGTATCACGGCGGCCTCTTTTTCGGTTTCATCAAAATCGCCTGCCACCGTGTTTATCCTTTCGCGAAACACCGAAAATGCGTTATGCCTGGCGATGTTGGCTTCGCTGATGTAGTATTTTGTTTCTATTGACCATAAACTTTTCTTGAATATAACATCTTCCTGCTGGAACAGGTTGTAGAATATGTACCACGCCGATTGCGCTTCGGGGACGGCTGAAATGAGCGGGTTTATGTGCGTGGAAATGAATTTGTAGAAATCAAAATGATCTCCGTTTCTGAAGGAATGTACAATACTTACGTATTTTTTTACACTTTTCATATGGATAATAAATTTGTTGATTTGTAAACTGGTCGCGAATATAATGATTTTTTATTTTCCAAGCTCTTTTCTGCCCGTCTTTTACAGTCTTTTTGATGTGAAAGCCCCGCAGAGGCCGCTTTCAGCCAATCCCAAGTGTGGGAAAACCCCAAATTGCCCTCATTGGTTAAAGAATATGTATGGGAAACCTCCAAATTGTTAACAGCGGTTAAAGAATATGTGTGGGATTTAACCAAAGAGCAGTCAACGGTTAAAGAACATGTATGGGAAACCTCCAAATTGTCAACATCGGTTAAAGAACATGTGTGGGATTTAACCAAAGAGTAGTCAACGGTTAAAAAACATGTATGGGAAACCTCCAAATTGCCTGACTTGGACTTTTCC
>JAIRZN010000066.1 GCA_031267205.1 Tannerellaceae bacterium
TTGGTTTTTTAAGAAAATAAGAGTGGAAAAAGGAAGAAATCAGCAGGATTGTCGTTAATTATATTAAAAAATATCCACCCATAATAAGAATGTACACTTTATTCTTGTTTTCGTCAATCAGTACACATTTAGTACACCTTATTAAAAGTTAAAAGCCTGATTTTCAGCTGAAAATCAGGCTTTTAATGTACCCAGAGCCGGAATCGAACCGGCATGGATGTAAGTCCACAGGTGTTTGAGACCAGCGCGTCTACCAATTCCGCCATCTGGGCTGTTCGGGCGCAAATATAAGGATTTTTTTATCACACAAGAGTAAAACCCAAAAAAAGGCGGCAGCCCAAGCTCAGTTTGAAGAAAAGGCGGTATAAAGCTGCTTGAAGTGTGGTATATTGCCCTAAATATAATCAAAGGAGATTGCGTAAATGGTATTAAGCCTTATCTTTGCCTACCATTTAAACATGATATGATGATGAATGTGGAAAAAAATGACAATAAGGAAATAAACAGGCTTTCGCTACTTATAATAGTTGTCGTCGTTCTCGTTCTGATAATAGCCGGATCCGCTTATTATATTTATTATCAGAAAAAACAGATGACGGATTTAGTGGAGACATTTGACTTGGAAAAAGAACTGCTGGCGGACGAGTTCAACGAGCTTTCAATTCAGTACGAAGGATACAGGTTCAGCGTCAACAACGACTCATTAGTGGCTTTGCTGAGCACGGAGCAGGCCAAAGTGCAGCGACTGATGGAAGAACTGAAAACAATAAAGGCTACCAACGCGCGGCGAATCAACGAACTGAAGAAGGAACTGGAAACCCTGCGCAAAATAATGCGCAACTACGTCATCCAGATAGATTCGCTAAACCAGGCGAACGAACAACTGACGAAGGAGAAAAATCAGGCCGTGCAGCGTTACCGCCAGGCGTCTAATACCGCCGCTGAACTCACAAAGGAGCTTGAGAAACAAACCGAACGTGTTACGCTCGCAAGTAGACTGGATGCAACCGCCATCACCGTAACTCCTCTCAACGCGCGGGGCAAAGAGGCCAAGCGTATCAAACAGATGGAACAGTTCGCCGTGAATTTCCGCATAGTTAGGAACATAACGGCCCCAGTCGGCGAGAAAACTATCTATGTGCGCCTGAAAAAGCCTGATGACGACATCCTGGTAAAGAGCCGCGCTAACTTATTCGTGTTTGAAGGCAAGGAAATCAGCTATTCCATGAAACGTGTGATAGAGTACGACGGAGAGGAGGCGCCGGTAACGATGTACTGGGACATAGAGGAGTTCCTCTCGCCGGGCGTTTACAGAGTGGACATATTTGCGGACGGTAACCTCATTGGGCAGAAAAACTTTGAATTAGATAAATAACGCTCAACCTACGTGATACAAAGAAGACGGCAACTACATGCCTACATACTCGTACTTATATTCGCATTCTACTATGTGAACATAGCGTTCTTTTATCACAGCCACACTATCAACCGGGTTACAATCCTTCACTCGCACCTCCACGGAACAAGCCACACCAAAAGCGGCGGACATACCGATAGCCAACTTTCGCTCATAACGGTTTTATCGCTCTTTAATTCGCTTCAGGCCGTGTTGTGCATTGCTGGGGCGGGACTCTTCCTTTCTTTCATCCTTGTCGTGCGTATTGGGGTGACGCTGAAGCCGCTCGCCGTCGTCTACGGCGATTCCTTGCTCAGGGGGCCTCCTGCCTTGTTATAGACTTATTCTGTTTTTATATTCGCCTTCGTTGATAATCCTGCGGAGGCGGATGCGTGTTTTTCATTCCGGCGGGTGAATCTGCTTGCCGTTTTTTTCAACAACCAAATTTTTATTTCTCATGAATAAGTATATAATCGTAGCATATACGCTCATACTCTTGCTCCATGCGTGCAGGAATGAGAACCATGTCGCGTCGTCGGGACAGGCATGGCGCGGGGATACGGTATTCGTGTCCGCGCAATCTGTCGTTAATTCCAGGATAAGGCTTCAGACGGTGCAGTCGGAAAACTTCAGCGCCGAATTTAATACCACAGGCACGGTCAGGGCTATCACCGGTAAGATTGCCGAAATAGCGCCGCTGTTCGACGGACGTCTGACGAGATCCTTTATCGCGCTCGGACAAAAGGTAAACGCGGGAGACGCTTTGTTTGAACTATACTCCGCCGGATTTTCTGAGGTGGTGAAAGACTATTTCCGCTCGGTGCAGGAGAAAAAGTTCAGGGAATCGAACCTTAACCGTCAACGGGACCTCGTCTACAACGGCGCAGGCGTCGCGCGGGAGATGGAGGAGGCGGAAGCGGCATATGAAATGGCCCTCAAGGACTATGAGTTCGCTGTTGCAAGCCTCAAAATACTCAATATCGACCACAATATGATTCGTATGGGCGAACCTTTGACCATACTCTCGCCTATCGACGGCGAAGTGGTGCAGGCTAACATGGTTATCGGACAGTACGTCAAAGGCGATGCCACGCCTCTGGCAATAGTGGCCGAACTTGATAAAATATGGGTAGTAGCACAGGTGAAGGAGAAGTATATTAACGCCATACGCAAGGATGACAGCGTACTGGTACGCACGGATGCGGCATCTGCGGGCGCAGTCGAGGGCTATGTCTCGCATATCAGCGAACTGCTGGACGAAGAAACGCGCTCCGTGCAGGTATTCGTCTCTTGTGATAACACAGGCGGGACGCTCAAGCCTGGTATGTTCGCCGATGTGCGCTTTATTAGCTCGCCGACGGTGGAATTGCTTATTCCTTCGACGGCTTTACTTCAGGATGGGGATGATACTTACGTCTTCCTGCAACTTGGGGACGGTTGCTATGTCAAACGGCCCGTATGTGTCGCTACGGCGGATCAATACCGGTCGTTAGTACGCTGCGGACTCGCGCAGGATGATGTTATCGTAGCCGAAGGTGGTATTTATCTGATAGGGAAATGAGCGATGGACAAGTTTATAAACTTCCTTATAGAACGGCGCTGGCTGACGGCGGCCGTCTTTGTCATCATTTCCGCTATCGGCGTATATGCCTGGACAAAGCTATCAATTGACGCCTATCCTGATATAGCCGACGTATCGGTTGGCGTCGCTACGCAGGTGCCGGGCCTTGCCGTGTCCGAGATTGAACAGCAGATAACCGTTCCCCTTGAGCGTGAACTCAACGGTATTCCGCACTTAAAGGTTATGCGGAGCAAAAACTTCTTCGGCATATCTAAAATTACGCTGGTTTTCGACGATGCGGCCGACGATTACTGGGCGAGGCAGCAGGTTATGGAACGTATTAACGACGTTGACTTACCTTTCGGCGCCAAGCCGGGCCTCGACCCGCTTACTTCGCCCACCGGCGAAATTTATCGCTACATAGTCGACGGCGACAAATCTTTGCGTGAGCTTACCGAACTCAACCGCTGGGTTATCATTCCGCGGCTGAAGCAGATTCACGGCATAGCGGACGTATCCAACTTCGGCGGACTTACGACGCAATTCCAGATCGAAATAGATCCCGACAGGCTTGTTAAGTACAACCTCTCGCTCAGCGACGTCACCGAGTCCTTCGAACGCAATAACTCCAACGCCGGCGGTAGCACTATCATGCGGGGAGACATGAGTTACGTCGTCCGTGGAGTAGGTCTTGTCGGCGATCTTGAGGACATGGGTAATATTGTCGTGAAATCTGCCGCCGGTACGCCTGTTTACATCAAAGACCTCGGAGAACTTAAGTATGGTAATCTCGAACGCCGGGGTATCATGGGTTATGTTGACGACGAAGTGGACTACGCGGACGGCGTGCAGGGAATGGTGCAGCTCCTTCGGTACGCCAATCCCTCGGATATCCTTAAGGAGATAAATGAAACGGTGAACGACCTCAACCGTAACTATATGCCCGAAGGTGTTGCCATACGTACCTTCTACGACCGCACGGAGCTTGTCGATGCAACGTTGAATACTATCTCGCATACGCTATCGTTCGGCATCATCCTCGTAATATCCGTCCTGATCATATTCCTTGGCAGCCCTCGCGGGGCCTTGCTCGCTACCGTCACCATTCCTGTGTCGCTGCTTACGGCCTTTATACTGATGAAGCTTACGGGTATTCCGGCTAACCTCTTGTCGCTGGGCGCAATCGACTTCGGTATTATCGTAGACGGCACGATTGTGATGATGGAGACTATACTCAGGAAGCGAGAAGACGACCCGTCCGCGCCGCTCGACAAAGCTGCGGTAGCCCGGCGCGTGGCGGAAGTCGCCAAGCCTGTTTTCTTCGCTACATTAATTATAATGGTGGCCTACCTCCCGCTTTTCGCCTTCGAAAGAGTGGAGCGCAAGCTCTTCACGCCGATGGCTTTCACGCTGGGATTTGCGCTGCTGGGGGCTTTGGCCTCGGCTTTGCTGCTGATTCCGGGACTCGCTTTCAGCGTATACGGAAAGCCGCAAAGGGTATACCGCAACCGCTGGCTTGAGAAAATCACTGAGGCTTACAGGCGACGGACGGCGCGTATCATCGCCTCGCCGGGCAAGGTTATACTGCCCACGACCGCCGTCGCCGTGGCTGTCGTCGCTCTATCCATATACGTGGGCAAAGACTTCCTGCCGCAGCTCGACGAAGGTAGCATATGGATACAAGTGCAGCTCCCGCCGGGTATGTCGCTCGAAAAATCTTCTGAAATGGCTACTTCGCTCAGGAATAATCTTAAAAACTTCGACGAAGTAACCTATGTCATGACACAGACGGGGCGCGACGACGAGGGCGTTTGTCCCTTTTCCTTCTCGCACATCGAAGTAATGGCCGGGCTTAAACCTTACGCAAAGTGGGCGAAAGGACGGGCGAAGGCTGATCTTATCGCCGATATGTCGGACATGATCGACACGATGCCGGGCTACAACGCCGGCTTTTCGCAACCAATCATCGACATGGTAATGGATCAGATCGCAGGGGCGCATAGCGACCTGGCTATTAAGATTTATGGCGAGGATATAACGCTCGGCCGCCGCATGGCTGAAGAAATCTGCGGCGTATTGCAAAGTATCCCCGGCGGGGAAGACGTCGGTATAATGGAAGAACCCTTCCTCCCGCAGCTTCAGATCGTAGCCGACCGCGACAAGATAGCGCGCTACGGCCTGAACGTAGCCGACGTGGCCGAACTTATCGAGCTGGCCATCGGCGGCAAGGCGCTTTCGCAAGTCTTTATAGGCAGCCGCGTCTACGACGTCATTTGCCGCTACGGGGAAGAGGCCCGCAACACGCCGGAGAAGATTGCTGCGCTAATGCTTACCTCCGCCTCGGGCGCAATGATCCCGCTGTCGGCCGTAGCCGAAGTAAAGATGACTTCGGGGGCCAGTATGATCTCGAGGGAAATGAACCGCCGCTTCGTCACCGTCCGTGTTAACCTGAGGGATCGCGACCTCACGTCGTTCGTCAACCAAGCGCAGGCGGAGATCGAAAAGCGCGTCGAGTACGATCACTCCCAATTCCGCCTGCACTGGGACGGACAGCTCGAAAACCAGCGCCGCGCCTACGGTCGCCTGTCCGTCATCATGCCGCTAACGCTTGCCGTGATGTTTTTGCTGCTCTTTTTCACCTTCGGGAAATTCCGGCAGGCAGGATTGTTGATCCTACTGCTGCCCTTCGCAGTCTTCGGCGGAATGACGGCCCTCGTCGTCGGCGGCATGACATTCAACGTATCATCCGCCGTAGGATTCATCGCGCTCTTCGGAGTATTCCTGCAGAACGGAGTAATAATGATCTCACACATTAATATATTACGCAAGCGTGGGGAAAAACTCCGCGAGGCCGTCATACTTGGCTCCTCGCACCGTCTGCGCCCTATACTTATGACCGCCGTCGTCGCCATATTGGGCCTCCTCCCCGCATCGCTCTCGCACGGCATAGGATCAGACGTACAACGACCGTTAGCGACCGTAATCGTATACGGCCTCCTCTTCGGAACGATCCTAACGCTCTATATACTACCGACATTTTACTACATAATGGAAAAAAAGGCCTCCACATCCCCAAAGTAACCCCCACCCCGCGCGGCGGTATATTTTCTTACCTAAAGAAAGTCCCAAACCGCGCG
>JAIRZN010000069.1 GCA_031267205.1 Tannerellaceae bacterium
ACACAAGAGCCTCCCGACGCCGGATATAAGGAATAATCACTTGACGAAAGCTCAAATTTCCGCTGATTCGTTAAATTGTGTTTAGATAATTGCCTCCCGACGCCCGCGGCAAGGAAAAGTGTTAATACAAAAGCCTCCCGACGCCCGCGGCAAGGGAAAATGTTAAGACAAAAGCCTCCCGACGCTCTCGGCAAGGGAAAATGTTAATATAAAAGCCTCCCGACGCTCTCGGCAAGGGAAAATGTTAATATAAAAGCCTCCCGACGCTCTCGGCAAGGGAAAATGTTAATACAAAAGCTTCCCGACGCCCGCGGCAGGGGAAAATGTTAATACAAAAGCTTCCCGACGGGCGAGAGAGGGAAGAATTTTTTAGCGAAAGCTTGCCGACGGGCGAAAGAGCGAAGAATTTTTCCGCGAAAGCTTGCCGACGGGCGAAAGAGCGGAGATTTTTTTCGCGAAAGCTTGCCGACGAGCGAAAGGGCGAAGATTTTTTTAGCGAAAGCTTGCCGACGAGCGAAAGGGCGAAGATTTTTTTAGCGAAAGCTTGCCGACGAGCGAGAGAGGGGAGAATTTTTTCGCGAAAGTCTCCCGACGAGCGTTTGAGGGAAGAAATTTTTAGCGAAAGCTTCCCTCGCAGCGTTTGAGGGGAGAAATTTTTCGCGAAAGTCTCCCGACGAGCGTTTTAGGGAAGAATTTTTTCGCGAAAGTCTCCCGACGAGCGTTTGAGGGGAGAAATTTTTCGCGAAAGTCTCCCGACGAGCGTTTTAGGGAAGAAATTTTTCGCGAAAGTCTCCCGACGGGCGTTTTAGGGAAGAAATTTTTCGCGAAAGTCTCAAACGGAGCGTTTGAGGGGAGAAATTTTTCGCGAAAGCTTGCCGACGGGCGTTTTAGGGGAGAAATTTTTAGCGAAAGTCTCAAACGGAGCGTTTCAGGGGAGAATTTTTCCGCGAAAGCTTCCCGACGTGCGTTTTAGGGGAGAATTTTTTAGCGAAAGTCTCAAACGCAGCGTTTCAGGGGAGAAATTTCTCGCGAAAGCTTCCCGACGAGCGTTTTAGGGGAGAAATTTCTCGCGAAAGCTTCAAACGGAGCGTTTCAGGGGAGAAATTTTTCGCGAAAGCTTCCCGAAGGGGAGAAAGAGGGAGGAATTTTTCCGTGAAAGCTTCCCGAAGGGGAGAAAGAGGGAGGAATTTTTCCGTGAAAGTTTCCCGAAGGGGAGAAAGAGGGAGGAATTTTTCCGCGAAAGCTTCCCGAAGGGGAGAAAGAGGGAAGAATTTTTTAGCGAAAGCTTGCCGACGGGCGAAGGAGGGAAGAATTTTTTAATGCTTAATATAATATGTGATGAATGTGATAGAAATACAGGGACTTACGAAACGTTTTGGGGCGTTTACGGCTGTCGACGGGATAAGCTTCGATGTGGAGGCGGGGGAGATCTTCGGGTTCCTTGGCGCTAACGGGGCGGGCAAGACGACGGCTATGCGTATGCTTTGCGGATTGTCGACGCCGACGTCGGGCAGGGCGCGTGTGGCGGGCTTCGACGTGTACAGGCGGCAGGAGGAGATAAAGAGGCGTATCGGCTATATGAGCCAGAGGTTTTCGCTTTACGGCGACCTGCGCGTGTGGGAAAACGTGCGCCTTTTCGGCGGCATTTACGGCTTGCACGGGAAACGTCTGGCCGAGAAGGGCTGCGAGCTGCTCGAAACGCTTGACATGGCGGGCGAGCGCAATACGTTGGTCGACGCGCTGCCGCTTGGCTGGAAGCAGAAGCTGGCGTTCTCCGTCGCCATCATCCACGACCCGCAGATAGTCTTCCTCGACGAGCCGACGGGGGGCGTCGACCCGGTGACAAGGCGGCGTTTCTGGGAGCTGATATACCAGGCCTCGGCGCGCGGGATAACCGTCTTCGTAACCACGCACTACATGGACGAGGCGGAGTACTGCGGCCGCGTCTCGGTAATGGTCGACGGCCGCCTTGAGGCCATCGGCAAACCCTCGTCGCTCAAGGCCGCGTACCGTGCGGCGGACATGAACGAAGTCTTCCACGCCCTGGCGCGCAAGGCGAAACGTAACGATTAATCACACTTTATACAACAATCCGATGAAGCAATTCTTGCCTTTCCTGAGAAAAGAGTTCTACCATATCTCGCGGGATATGCGAACGATGCTAATACTGCTGCTTATGCCCGTTATACTGGTGATACTGTTCGGCTACGCCATAACGACGGAGATAAAACGCTCGCCGGTGGCCATACTCGACGGCCGCCGCGACGATGTCACCTCGCGGCTGACCGAGCGCATACGTTCGAGCGAGTACTTCAGCATACACAAGGCTGTGGGCAGCATGGACGAGGTGCAGGAGCTATTCCGCCGCGGCAGCATCAAGCTCGCCATAGTCTTCGCCACCGGCGACGCGGGCGCGAGCATCCTCGCCGATTCGACCGATCCCAACGAGGCTACGGCGCTGATGCAGTACGCCACGGCCATACTCGCGTCGCAGGCCGAGGCCGTCGGCAAGGCAGGCGTCGTACCCGAAGCGATGCTGCTGTACAATCCGCAGATGAAGGGCGCGTATAACTTCGTGCCCGGCGTGATGGGGCTTATACTGATACTGATATGCTCGCTGATGACGTCCGTCGGCATCGTTAAGGAGAAGGAATCGGGCACGATGGAGGTGCTGCTCGTCTCGCCGTTGCGGCCGCTTTACATCATACTCGCGAAGGCGACGCCTTACCTTCTTATCAGCATGGTCAATATCGCCACGATATTGTTGCTGTCGCGGTATATGCTCGACGTGCCTGTGCGCGGGAGCGTCGCGCTGCTTGTCGCCCTCTCGACGCTCTACGTGCTGGTTGCGCTATGTCTCGGACTGCTCATATCGACCATCGTCGACAGTCAGCAAGCCGCGATGCTCATCAGCGGCGTAGCCTTGATGCTACCGGTGATACTGCTGAGCGGGATGATCTTCCCCGTTGAGAATATGCCCTGGATACTGCGGCGCCTGTCGGACATCGTCCCCGCCAAATGGTATATATCCGCCGTGAAGGACGTCATGATCAAGGGACTTGGCTACGGAGCCGTGCTTAAGGAGGCCGGCATACTGATTGTCATGGCCGTCGCCCTGACGGCGATTAGTGTGAAACGCTTCAAGATACGGTTATGATAAGGACATTGATATATCTCGTAGAGAAGGAATTTAAACAGATAAGCCGCGACCGCTTCCTGCCGAAGATCATCTTCGCCCTGCCCGTCCTGCAGTTGCTCATACTCCCGTTCGCCGCCGACTTCGAGATGCGCAACATCAACCTCGGAGTAGTAGACCGCGACCGTTCGGCCTGTTCGCAGAGGTTAGTCGACAAGGTAGTCGCTTCCGGCTACTTCCGCCTGACGGACATTTCGACGCGCTACGACGAAGGCCTGTCGTCGGTCGAGAGCAACAAATCAGACCTGCTCCTCGAAATCCCCGCCGGCTTCGAGCAGCATCTATTGCGCAAGGAGACCGCCCCCGTGCTGATAGCCGCCAACGCCATCAACGGCACAAAAGGCGGCCTGAGCAGCTCGTACCTGAACGCCATCATCAGCGACTTCAACAGCGAGATAATGCAATCGCCTGCGGCAGTCGCTACGGGCGGGATAAGCTATACGCACCTGTTCAACCAGAGCCTGAACTATAAGAACTACATGGTTCCGGGGATAATAGTGTTCCTGCTGACGATAGTCGGCGGCTTCTTTTCGGCGTTGAACATAGTCAGCGAGAAGGAGAAAGGGACGATAGAGCAGATTAACGTCGCCCCCGTGCCGAAGGCCCTGTTCCTGTTGTCGAAGCTTGTTCCGTTCTGGATAATCGGGCTGATACTGCTTAGCTTTAGCGCGGCGATAGCCTGGTTGGTGTACGGACTGACGCCGGTCGGCAGCTTCGGCGTGATATACCTGTTTGCCGCCGTTTACCTTATTGCCTTTACCGGCTTCGGCTTGGCAATATCGTCCATATCCTCCAACCGCCAGCAAGCGATGTTCACCACATTCTTTTTCCTGATCATCTTTGCGCTTATGAGCGGGCTGTTCACGCCGATAAACAGCATGCCCGAATGGGCGCAACGGATTACGATGTTCAATCCGTTGCGCTACTTTGTAGAGGTGATGCGAATGGTTTATTTAAAGGGAAGCGGGCTGGCCGACTTGGAGACGCACTTCATTGCAGTCTGCCTGTTCGCCGTAGCGTTCAACGCCCTGGCCATAGCCGGCTACCGCAAGCGTTAGAGGCGTTAAGGCAGGCGGTTCACGAGGTTACGGTCGCCGTATCCATTGTCGACGCGAGCCACGTTAACCCAGAACTTGGCCTCGTGTAGCCAGTCTAAGGGGAAGGCAGCCTTCTCGCGCGAGTAGGCATGTCGCCAGTCGTCGGCCGTCGCTTCATATTCGGGGTGCGGGGCGTTCTTCAGCACGTTATCGTCTTTGGACGCCGTGCCGTCCTCCACCTCCCGTATTTCATTCATGATGCAGTCCATCACTTCCGCGAAGCGGTCGAGTTCGGCCTTACTTTCGCTCTCGGTAGGTTCAATCATAAGCGTACCGTGAACGGGGAAGGATAGGGTAGGAGCGTGGTAGCCGAAATCCATCAAGCGTTTGGCGATATCGCCTTCGTCGATACCGGAACGCTCCTTTATGTTGCGGCATTCGAGTATAAGCTCATGCCCGACCCTGCCGGTAGTCCCGGTATAAACGATGCCGTAGGTATCCTTGAGCTTCGCCGCCAGGTAATTGGCATTAAGGATAGCAATCCGCGTAGCCTCCGTCAGCCCCTCGGCTCCCAGCAGGCGTATGTACGCATATGTGATGGAGAGTATGCCCGCGCTTCCGAAAGGAGCAGCCGCGACAGGGTTCGCCGCCAGGAAAGGCGACAAGTGATCAGCGACGCATATAGGCCCTACGCCCGGCCCGCCCCCGCCATGAGGCGATGCGAAGGTCTTGTGCAGGTTAAGATGGCATACGTCGGCCCCGATGATGCCAGGGTGAGTCAATCCGACCTGTGCGTTCATGTTCGCGCCATCCAAGTAAACCTGCCCGCCGCAGTCGTGCACGATGCGGCACATTTCCCGAATATCAGCCTCGAATATCCCATGCGTAGAGGGATAAGTAATCATTGTAGCCGCCAGGTTGTCGCGGTTGGCTTCAGCCTTTTCGCGGAAGTCGAGGAGGTCGATGTTACCGTTGACGTCAGTCTTCACCGTCACGGTAGAGTATCCGCACTGCATGGCGCTCGCCGGATTAGTACCGTGCGCCGAAGCCGGCAGCAGGACGATATTGCGGCCGCCCTGTCCGATACTTTCCAGGAAAGAGCGTATTGTACGGAGGCCAGCGTATTCGCCCGCAGCCCCTGAGTTAGGTTGTAAGCTGACGGCCTTCAGTCCGGTGATTTCTGCGAGGTAGGCCGACAGGTTCCCGATCATCTCCATGTATCCTTCGGTCTGTTCTTCGGGCGCGTAAGGATGTATGTTCTGGAACTGAGGATTGCTCAGGGCGAACAGTTCGGAGGCAGCGTTCAGCTTCATTGTGCACGAGCCGAGGGAGATCATGGAGTGCGTCAGCGAAATATCCTTGCGCCCCAGGCGTGTGATGTAGCGCATCAGTTCGGTTTCCGTATGATACTTCTTGAAGACATCCTGCTTGAGGAAGTCGGACGTGCGGATGAATTTGCTGTCGAAGCATATCTGCTGCGATATTATTTCGCAGTTCAGCGTATAGTCCTTCCCCGCCGCGCCTGCGAATATATAAAGCAGCACGCCTATATCGGTCGGCAAGGTAGTCTCGTCGATACTTATCCCTACCTGCCCCGCATCGAAATAACGCAGGTTCACTTTGCACTCCAAGGCAATCTCGCGAAGCGCATCCACCGACACGCACGCCGGCAGCTCCACCTTAAGAGTGTCGAAGAAGTCTTTATTCAACTGCCGGTATCCGAGCTTAGTTAACTCGCCCGACAGGAATCCGGCGTAAGAGTGTATGCGGCGCGCGATGTTGCGCAAACCGTCGGCCCCGTGGTACACGGCGTAGAAGCCCGACATGGAGGCGAGCAAGGCCTGGGCGGTGCATATGTTGGAGGTAGCCTTCTCGCGCTTGATATGCTGTTCACGTGTTTGCAGCGCGAGGCGGTAGGCGGGATGTCCGTAAGCGTCTTTGGAGATACCGATGATACGCCCGGGTATGGCCCTCTTATAATCATTCAAGGCAGCCATATACGCTGCCGAAGGTCCGCCGTAGAACATAGGGATACCGAAGCGTTGAGCCGAGCCAAACACTACATCGGCTCCCCATTCCCCCGGAGGGGTCAGGATGACAAGGCTCAGCAAGTCGGCAGCCACAGCTACGCGGACGCCTGCGGTTTTAGCGCGCTCAATAAAGCTGCGGTAGTCTTCTACCGAGCCGTTGGCGTCGGGATACTGCACGATGGCTCCGAACAACAACAGGTCGTCCTCAAAGGCGAACGTTTTATAGTCGCCCGTGACCACACGTATCCCCTGCGGGATCATCCGTGTATTTATTACGGCTAAAGTGGAGGCGAAGACGTTGTTGTCGACGAATAATACGTTAGCGCCGGCCTTAACCTGTTCGCGGCTGCGCGTCCCGTAGAGCATAGTAGCCGATTCGGCTCCGGCGGTAGCTTCATCTAAGAGCGAGCAGTTAGTTAGCGGCATACCTGTCAACTCGCAGACGACGGTCTGGTAATTAAGCAGAGCCTCAAGGCGTCCCTGCGATACCTCCGCCTGGTAAGGGGTGTAGGAGGTGTACCAAACGGGATTTTCCAACACATTGCGCTGTACGGGAGCGGGGCATACGGTATCGTACCAGCCCATACCTATGTAGGAGGTGAATACCTGGTTCTTTGATGCGAGTTCGGCTATGTGTTCGGCGTACTCCCGTTCCGTCATAGGTTCGGGTAAGTTAAGCGTTTCGTTCAACCGGATGTCACTTGGGATGGTTTGGTCAATCAGCAGGTCTAATGACTCTGTGCCGATCGTCTGCAGCATGGAAGGGATGTCTTCAACTGCGATGCCTGCATGGCGGTTAATAAACTTATTTGTGTCCATAGTAAATTATAAAAAAGGATTATTCAGACTTTCGGCTATCACGTTAGTGGCCGGCCCGTGTCCGGGGTACAGGATTGTTTCATCAGGGAGCGAGAGTATCTTGTCCTTTATCGCGGCGACGAGTACGTCGTGATTGCCTCCCCACAGGTCGGTACGCCCTATGCTTCCGTTAAAAATGGCGTCTCCTACGATGGCGAAGCCATCTTTTTTGCTATAAAATATAAGGCTGCCGGGGGAGTGGCCCGGTACTAAGCGTGCGATGAGTTCGGAGTTGCCGAACGGGATGGCTTCGTTTCCTACGATATACTTTCCGACAGGGATTGTCCGTACTTTGTCCTGAATCCCGAACAACTTCGCCTGCTCCTGTGAAGAGGGGAGTGTTTCCGCGTCGGCTTTATGAGCCTCAGGCTTCAGTCCGTATGTTCTATTGATAAATTCGTTCCCGAAGACATGATCCAGGTGCAGATGCGTGCAAAGCAGGTGTGTCAGCGTCAGTTTATTGGCGATGATGTAGTCGCTTAGCTCCAATTCTTCTTCCTTACGGAAGCAGCCGCAGTCAATCAACACGGCTTGGCGTGTCTCATCGTGTAACAAGTAGGTATTGACGGAAAAATAGTTAAATTCAAAAGCTTTTACAGTTATCATAGTGGTATATACACAACTTTTTTTGATTTAAAATAGGGCTCTTTAAAATACATACTTAGTTCAACACTGACGGCTTTTTTCCGGAACGGCAGTATCTCGTGTTCAATCTCCCCGCCTTTGAGGCATATCAACCCGTTGGGAAGAGCGTTTTGCTGTTGCTTCTTGATCTTCCCTGCGGCTGCCTTTACCAGGCCGTCCAACGGCATGACGGCGCGGCTGACTACGAAGTCAAACTGTTGCTTCTCGTCCTCCGCCCGCCCGTGCCGGAAACTTACGTTGGACAGGCCGACGGCTTCTGCTACGGCCTGCCCAACTTTTATTTTCTTGCCGGTTGCGTCTACCAGGTGAAAGCGCACGTTCGGAAAGAATATGGCTAACGGTATACCCGGAAATCCTCCTCCCGTACCAAGGTCCATTACGCTGGTGTCGTCCTTAAACTTCAGCATGCGGACTATCCCCAACGAATGTAGCACATGGTGAAGGTATAGGTTTTCAATATCCTTACGTGAAATGACATTGACCTTCGAGTTCCAGTCGGCATACAGTTCATAGAGGGCGGCGAGCTGTTCCTTTTGCCCCTCGTTGAGTTCGGGAAACTCGCCTTCCATGATAGACCTTTGATAATCGGGAGTAGATTGTTCCATTATATTAATTATGTCAATAGCCGGCAAGTGAAGCGATCCTGCTGTCTTTGCGTAGCAACTGTTTTATCTCGTCGTAAGGTATAAATACCTCCGTAGGGCCCACCACGTATGCGGCGATCTCGTATTCGTTAAAGTGGTAGGTGATGCCGTTGTCGTCGACCGAGATATTTCCGTTAGGATAGATCTCCTCAACACTGAAAAAGCCCATGTCCTCCAGTTCTCCGGCGCTCTTCGCCTGGTTCTTCTGGGCTATTTTGCGTACTATTACCTTCGCCAGGTCTTCCTGGAAGCCCTCCACGAAGAGGTCTGTCTCGGTCAACGGCAGCCCCGTATTCAAGTCGATAATATGGCTCGTATCGGAGTGTGAGCCATGCGCGCCTCCCGTGTAGTTCTCGTAATGCACGGTATAACATAGCAGGTCGTTCTTGTTATAAGTGATTTCGTTGAAGAAATACTCGTAGAAAGAAAACCAGGAACCGGCAGAAGCCTCGTGGTCATGGTCGTTTTCCTTTTCCGCGAGGAAATCCTGCTCAAGTTTCTTATATTCTTCCAGATACTGCTCTACATAGCGGGCGACGGCCTCAGCGGGCGCAAGTTTTTCGTATGATTCCCCCATGCACGAGCTGATAAACTGCCGTTGGACGGCCGCCAGCGCCTCCTTGTTCTTAAATTCGGCAGGGAAAACGAAATTTATCTGAAGGTTACAGTTAGGATTATTCGTGTCCTCCAGCATGTGATATGTTTTCTCCACGTGAATAGAATCCCAACGCGCAATACCTTCCGAAACTGTTCTGGTCGTTTGGTTACAACCGGTAATCCAAGAAATTGTCAAGAGAATGACAATTAACGGACAATAAAAATTATTCTTCATCTTCAAAACGATTTTAAATTATTAATCGCGGCAAAGATAGTAATATATGTCAGATAAGACGCCATGCTAATCCTCGCGGACAGGGCAAACGTGTTTAAGATTTGGCTGCCGTACGGAAAACTCCTGAGGGACACTGATGTATCGGGCATAAATTGCGTTGGGTATTTGGATGCCACATTATGATTTAATGTTGTTTTGAGGTATGCGTTGGCTTTACCGGTTGGGGATAATGCCGATGCGGGTGCGTTGGGGGAAACTTTTTTTGTGGAAAGCCTCCTGCAGCGTCATTGGACGGAATTATTTTTGTGGAAAGCTTCCTGCGGCGTCATTGGTTAAAATTATTTTTGTGGAAAGCTTCCCGACGGTCGCATTGGTTAAAATTATTTTTGTGGAAAACGTCCCGCAGCGTCATTGGTTAAAATTTATTTTGTGGAGGGCTTCCCGCAGCGTCATTGGTTAAAGTTTATTTTGTGGGAAGCTTCCCGCGGCGTCATTGGTTAAAGCTATTTTTGTGGAAAGCTTCCGCAGCCTCTTTTGCAGCGCCGCCCCCTTTGTTATTCTTGCGCCGCCGTTGGGGGGGAGCGGGAAAATCCGGTGTCTTTTTATACGACAAATGTAAAATGCGGGTCAATCGCGAGGGGTTACTCGTGGCCTTGCTTGCCGAATAATTTAGCGATAAGGTCTTTTCTTCCGAGGCGTTGCAGGGACTTGATTATGGAGTGGCGAAATTCGGGCTTATACCAGAAAAAGTACTGTCGCTGTGACAGTTTCTCTTCTTTGCTGCGGGCGGTGTATACTTTTTCGAGGCTGTATGGATGGTAGCCCGTGTAGTAAATCTCAGTCGCAAGCGTCATGGGCGTGGGGGTGAAGTCCTGCACCTGTTCAGGGTGGAAATCAAGGCCTTTGGCGGCAACCGCGAGGCAGGCCATATCCGTTTCCGTGCAACCGGGGTGGGAAGAGATAAAATAAGGAATAAGCTGTTGATTCAATCCTTCTTGCTTGTTTATACGCTCGAACAGGCGGCGGAATTGTTCAAATTGGCTGAATGGCGGCTTGCGCATCATCTTCAATACATCGGGACAGGTATGTTCGGGCGCAACCTTCAGGCGTCCTGATACGTGGCGGGCGATCAGTTCCCCGGCATAAGCAAGCGCCGCGCGGTCGGGCGTTCCACCGTTAAGTATCAAATCATATCGGACGCCGCTCCCGATGAACGACTTCTTTACTCCCTCAATCCGGTCTACTTCCCGGTATAAATCTATCAGGGGCGTATGGTCGGCATTGAGATTCTTGCATACAACGGGAGATACGCAGGACGGCCTCCTGCATTTGCGGCAAATATTGTCATCCTTCCCCCTCATCCTGTACATATTGGCCGAAGGCCCGCCGAGGTCGCTCAGGTAGCCTTTGAAACCAGGCATGCGCGTGACGGCTTCGACCTCCTTCAGTATGGAATCCTTGCTGCGCGAGGCGATATGCTTGCCCTGGTGCGCCGAGATGGTGCAAAAGGCGCAACCCCCGAAGCATCCCCTATGTATATTGACGGAAAACTTAATCATCTCGTAGGCAGCAATCTCCTTCCCCCTGTACTTGGGATGAGGCAGGCGCGTGTAGGGCAAGTCGAACGATGCATCTATCTCAGCTTCCGTCATTGGGGGGAAGGGGGGATTGACAACAATAACATGCTTGCCGACGGCCTGGAATATGCGCGAAGCATCATGCCTGTTTGATTCCTCCTCGATGCGCCGGAAATTGCGCGCCTGCTTTATCCTGTCCTCCAAGCATTCTTCGTGCGGGAAAAGGGTTATGCCGGCCTCCGGCTCGCTGACGGAAGGCGCCTGCCCCGTCCGCAGGTAAGCCGTCTGGCGTATATCCTTTATATTATAGAACGGTTCGCCGGCCTTCAGTCTACCCACCAATTCCCTGAGCGGCTGTTCGCCCATGCCGTAGATAAGCAAATCCGCCCCGCTGTCCACGAGGATACCCGGCTTGAGGCAGTCCTGCCAATAATCGTAATGCGTCAGCCGCCGCATGGACGCCTCTATCCCTCCGAGGACGACAGGCGCGTCAGGGTACAGCTCCTTAAGTATGCGGGTATAAACGATGCTCGGATAATCAGGGCGCATACCGGCGCGCCGGTCGGGGGTATAGGCATCATCGCTGCGAAGGCGTTTATTGGCGGTATAATGATTAATCATCGAATCCATAGCTCCCGCCGAGACGCCGAAGAAAAGGCGCGGCCTGCCCATCTTCGTAAAGTCGCGGTGATCGCCCCGCCAGTCAGGCTGCGGGACAATAGCCACACGCAGGCCCTCCGCCTCCAGTATACGCCCGATAACAGCCGCGCCGAAGGACGGATGATCCACGTAGGCATCGCCCGAAAAAAGGATTACATCAATGTAATCCCATCCGCGAGCCTCCGCTTCCTTTTTTGTAACAGGCAACCAGGCATCTGATTTTAGTACGCTCATAGCTTCGTCCGTTCATCAATAAACGAGCGTAAAGGTAACGAGAATATTAGTTGATCAACCGATTTTCAGGCAAATAATAAAAATAAAAGACTATCTTTGCCGCATCCGCAACAAATAAACAAGTATAATAATGAAGAAGATTCAGATAATCAACGGCCCTAATCTTAATCTATTGGGCAAACGCGAACCGGCAGTATACGGCAACACTTCGTTCGAGGAATATTTACATACGCTGCGCGCAAAATATCCGCAATGCGAGATCTCCTACTTCCAAAGCAACATAGAAGGCGAACTGATAAACAAAATACACGAGACAGGCTTCGGATACACAGGCATCATCATCAATGCAGGCGCATATACGCATACGTCCATTGCGCTGTACGACGCGATAAAGGCCGTAGAGACGCCCGTGATAGAGGTGCACATCTCTAACGTACATGCGCGGGAAGCCTTCCGCCACACGTCCCTCCTCTCCGCCGCCTGCAAAGGCGTTATCATCGGCTTTGGGCTTGATTCTTACCGTCTATCGGTAGAAGCTATCCTTGCTGCACAAACAGATATTTGAACATTGATAATTGAACATTGATAATTGAAATAAACTCATGCTGAAACAGACAAAAATTGTAGCGACAATTTCCGACAAACGATGTGAGGTAGACTTCATCAAGTCGCTTTACAAGGCGGGAATGAACGTTGTGCGTATCAACTCGGCGCACATGGACGAAGAAGGATTCAATAAGGTAATCAACAATACACGTCAGGTCTCCAACCGTATAGGCATACTGATGGACACAAAGGGACCTGAGATACGCACCACGACGGCGCAACAACCAATCGACTTCAGGACGGGCGACTGCGTAAGGGTAAAGGGCGACCCCGAAGCTGAAACGACGCGCGAGTGCATCAACGTGTCCTACCGCAGTTTTGTCGACGATATGAAGATTGGCGACGATATGTTGATAGATGACGGCGACCTTAGCCTGCGTGTGATGGAAAAACAACCGGGTTACCTGCTCTGCGAAGTGCAGAACGACGCCACGCTGGGGAGCCGCAAGAGCGTCAACGTGCCCGGAGTGCGCATCAACCTGCCCTCGCTAACCGAGAAAGACCGCAGGAATATCCTGTATTCCATCGAACATAAAATAGACTTTATCGCACACTCCTTCGTGCGTAACAAACAAGATGTATCGGATATTCAACGCATCCTCGACGAGCGCCAAAGCCCCATAAAGATCATTGCAAAAATAGAGAACCAGGAAGGCGTAGACAATATCGACGAGATCCTCGAAGCGGCTTACGGCATAATGATTGCACGCGGCGACCTTGGAATCGAAGTCCCGGCCGAGAAGATACCGGGCATACAGCGCGTGCTTATACGCAAATGCGTGGAGATGAAGAAGCCGGTCATCGTAGCCACACAAATGCTCCACTCCATGATAAACAACCCGCGCCCGACACGCGCTGAGGTAACCGACATAGCCAACGCCATCTACTATCGCACAGATGCGCTGATGTTAAGCGGCGAAACGGCATACGGTAAATACCCCGTGGAAGCCGTACAGACTATGACCAAGGTGATTTACGAATCGGAGAAGACCAAGCTGACGGCTAACGACATACGAGTGCCGTTCGTAGGCAACGACTTAGACGTAACCTCCTTCCTGGCTAAACAAGCCGTAAAGTCGTCCCTGAAGCTACACGTAAAAGCCATCATTACCGATAGCAATACAGGGCGGACAGCTCGCTACCTGGCCGCCTTCCGAGGAACCTCCACCGTGTATGCCATCTGTTACAAAGAGGAGGTGATGCGCACACTCTCATTGTCGTATGGCGTCTGGGCGGTTTACCAGCCAAGCAGCGACAGCAGGCGCACCTATTTCTACAACGCGCTGAATGAACTTATTCACAGCGGATACATCACCCGCGACAACATGGTGGCCTACCTAAGCGGCAGCTCCGGCGAAGGCGGCGGGACATCTTTCCTCGAAATCAATAACGTAGGGAAAATGCTTGACGCCGCAGAAACGTACAGCCTCCCAACCTTCAGGGAATGAACCTGCTCGACGAATATATCCTTTCGCACATAGACCGTCAAGGCGAATTACTGGAAGAACTGACCCGCGACGCTAATGTGAACCTGCTCCGCCCGCGCATGATAGCCGGCCACCTTCAAGGACGCATACTGAAGATGCTTTGCCGCATCTTACACCCCCGGCGAATCGTAGAAATAGGTACATATACAGGCTATGCCACCCTATGCATGGCAGAAGGCCTGGACAGCGACGCCATTATACATACAATAGAGATAGATGAGGAAATGGAGGACTTCATGATGAAGTATATCACGCGCTCGCCTTATAAGGACAGGATAAAAGTGCATTTCGGAGACGCGATGGACGTCATACCATCGCTGGGCGAAACATTGGACATGGTCTTCATTGATGCGGATAAGCGACTATACGCCGATTATTACGACCTCGTATTCCCATACCTCAGGGCAGGAGGTGTAATCGTAGCCGACAATACCCTGTGGGACGGCAAAGTGGCGGCAATCCCCCAGCCGAAAGATAAACAGACATCAGGCATCCTGCGCTTCAATGACAAGATAAAGGAAGACGCGCGAATCGAAAAAGTTATACTACCTTTACGCGACGGACTTACTATCATTTGGAAAAAATAAACTAAAAACAATATGGAAACGAAACGATTAAACAAAATAGAACGACTCCTGCAGAAAGAACTGGGCGAAATATTCCAGCGGCAGACACAGTCCAAACCCGGAACAATTATATCCGTCAGCGCCGTCAGAGTCAGCGCCGACCTCAGCGTCGCCAAAGCCTACCTGAGCATCTTCCCCTCGGAGAAAGGACAGGAACTGCTGGATGCCGTTCGCGCCAATACCAAAGCCATACGCTATGATATGGGACAGCGCATCAGGATGCAACTGCGCAGAGTGCCGGAACTGTCATTCTTTATCGACGACTCGCTGGACTATCTCGAAAACATTGATTCGCTGCTTAACATTCAGCCCGCCGCCAGAGGACAAGACCCCGACAATATATGATATTCCCTTTCTACATCGCACGCCGGTACTTCTTCTCCAAGAAGTCGCACAACGCAATAAACGTCATCTCGTTGATCTCGGTCTGCGGCGTCGTCGTAGCCACAACGGCCTTAGTGTGCGCATTGTCCGTAATGAACGGCTTCAACGCCGTCATCTTCTCCATGTTCGGCAGCCTGGACTCCGAATTGAAGATAACCCCCGCACACGGCAAAGTCTTCGACTCTACCTCGGAAGAGATACAAAAACTCCGCACCCTGCCGGGAATAGCCCTCATGAGCGATGTATTACAGGACAACGCCTTGATACGCTATCAAGACAGGCAAGTTATAGGCACGATAAAGGGTGTGGACGACAACTACCGGAGCCTGACATCAATAGACAGCGCCCTGATCGACGGCGAGTTTACGCTCAAAGACGAAGTGGCCGACTATGCCGTGCCTGGAATCGGGACGGCAAACGACCTGGGCATAAACGCAGGCTTCGTCGCCCCCCTGGAAATATATGCACCTAAGCGAAACGGGCAAGTGAACCTCTCCAACCCTTCCACCTCGTTCAACGTTGAGTATACTTACATAACAGCCGTCTTCAGGACCGGCCAGCAAGCTTACGACGAAGCTTTCATGATCGTCCCCCTTTCGCTAACACGCCGCGTGTTTGACTACGAAAACGAAATATCGGCTATCGAACTCAAACTGACAGGCGAATACTCCCTGCCCGCCATGAAAAAACGGATACAGGCCCTGCTCGGCAGCAATTATATCGTCAGCGACCGCTACGAGCAACAAGCCGACTCCTACCGCATGATGCAATCGGAAAAATGGATGATATTCCTCATCCTGTGCTTTATCCTCGTCATCGCCCTCTTTAATATGGTAAGCAGCCTGTCCATGCTGATGATTGAAAAACAGGACGATGTTCGAACACTCCGCACAATGGGCGCCGACGACAGCCTCATACGCCGCATATTCCTCTTCGAAGGATGGATGATTTCCGGCGCAGGAGCGCTCATCGGAGTCTGCGCAGGACTGGCCCTTTGCTTCCTGCAACAAAAATTCGGCCTGATTAAAATGGGCGTAGCAGGCACATTCGTTATCGATAACTACCCTGTGCAAGTGGAATTCCCCGACATATGCATCATCCTCATAACAGTCATGAGTATCGGATTCCTGTCGGCCTGGTACCCTGTATACCGCATAGGCGATCGATGGATAAAAAAGGCCTGAGGCAATGATGAAACGATACAGGGACTTCGCCTCCTTCCTCAACGATACATTCCCCACCAAGGTGCAAAAAATATCCGTAAACGCAGGCTTCAGTTGCCCGAACCGCGACGGCGCCAAAGGCTGGGGAGGCTGCACCTACTGCAACAACCAAACCTTCAGCCCAGAATACTGCCACACCTCCATGACGGTAAGCGAACAAATAGAAGCAGGCATCCGCTTCTTCGCCCGCAAATACACAGGCATGAAATACCTGGCCTACTTTCAAGCATACACAAATACATACGCCGCAACAGAACATCTCACAAGCAAATACGAAGAAGCGCTTGCCTTCCCCGAAGTCGCCGGCCTGATCATAGCCACCCGGCCGGACTGCATGCCGGATGAACTGCTCGATTACCTCGCAACCCTCTCGCACCAAAAGTTTGTACTCGTGGAATACGGCATGGAGAGCTCCCTCGACGCCACGCTACGCCGCATAAACCGCGGCCACACGCAGGCCGAATCGGAGAACGCCATACGGCGCACAGCCGCCAAAGGTGTGCATACAGGAGCGCACCTTATACTCGGTCTGCCCGGCGAAAACAGGAACGACATGCTGCACCATGCAGACATCCTGTCCGCCCTGCCCCTCGCCACCGTCAAGCTGCACCAACTCCAACTGATACGTAACACGAAGATGGCCAACGAATACGCCGCCCACCCCGAACGCTTCCACCTCCCCGACATAGACGAATACATAAACCTCGCCATCGACTTCATCGAACGCCTCAACCCAGCCATCGCCATCGACCGCTTCGTCTCGCAATCGCCCAAAGGACT
>JAIRZN010000125.1 GCA_031267205.1 Tannerellaceae bacterium
GGTTTAAGCGAAGATATAGTTCAGGACGAACAATGCCGACAGTATGTACATCGTCGGCGAGATGTCTTTGCGCTTGCCGCTTAGGAGTTTGACGAGGACGTAGCACAGGAGGCCGAGTATCATGCCGTCGGCGATCGAATACGTTAGCGCCATCATTATAATGGTAACGAAGGCGGGCAGGGCCTCCGACATATCGTCCATATTGATTTTAGCGATAGCGTCCATCATGAAGGCGCCCACCAGGACTAAGGCGCCCGTCGTCGCGGCGGCGGGTATGAGCAGGAATACGGGGGCGAAAAACAGGGCGGCGAGGAAGAGCGCGCCCGTCACGAGCGACGTCATTCCCGAACGCCCTCCTTCGGCTATTCCAGAGGCGCTTTCTATGTAAGTTGTTATCGTCGACGTGCCAAGCGTCGCGCCTATCGTCGTCCCGATGGCGTCGGACAACATGGCCTGCTTCACGCGCGGTATGTTGCCCTTGTCGTCCATCACTCCCGTTTTGGAGGCTAACCCGACTAAAGTTCCCACCGTATCGAATATGTTCATGAACAAGAGGGTGAAGATGACGACCGCTATGTCGATCGTAAACAATTCCGAGAAGTCGAACCTGAAGAACGTCGGTTCTAATGAACGAGGCATCGAAACAGGCAGGAAGCCGTCGGGTATCTGCGTAACGCCCAGCGGTATGCCGATGACGGCGCAGAGGAGGATGCCGTAAAACAACGCGCCCTTGACCCTCTTCACCAACAAGATACCGCTCAGCAGTATGCCCGCCATAGCCAGGACGGAGGTCTTCGTAAAGGCGCCCAACTTGACGAAAGTATCCGGGTTAGCCTCTATTATACCGGCGTTTTTCAAGCCTATGAATGCGATAAATATCCCTATCCCCGCCGAGATAGCGTAGCGTAGGTTCATCGGGATGCTGTTAAGTATAATTTCGCGGACGTTCATAAAGGTAATAAGGATAAATATCAGGCCTTCGACGAACATAGCCATCAGAGCCGTCTCCCAGGAATAGCCCATACCCTGCACCAGCGTGAAGGCGAAGAAGGCGTTCAGCCCCATGCTCGGCGCCTGTGCGAAAGGCAGCTTGGCCAGGAAAGCGAGCAGGAATGTCGCGATCGCCGACGCTAAGGCCGTAGCGGTGAATACGGCCCCCTTGTCCATGCCCGTCGATCCGAGTATAGAAGGGTTGACGGCAAGTATGTAGCTCATCGTTAAAAACGTAGTGAAGCCGGCGATGACTTCGGTGCGGATTCTCATTGTGCGGCGGTCGAAACCCAAAAGTCTGTACAGCATGATGTAAAATTTATTGTGCTTGAATGCTGCAAAGGAATCGTTTTTCCCCGACCCGTGCAATAGCGTCCCTCTTTCTGAGGAGAACTACCATGCGAGGTTTCCGAGCGTAGCAAATGCAGGATCATCGTTCCGTAAGCCGTGCGGCTGTTCCATAAAAAAACCAGTAAACGCATGGGATATAAGTTATGGCGCCTTTTCCTATTCATAAGTCGCCGAAAAATA
This sequence comes from Tannerellaceae bacterium, assembly GCA_031267205.1. Taxonomy (GTDB): domain Bacteria; phylum Bacteroidota; class Bacteroidia; order Bacteroidales; family Tannerellaceae; genus DFXE01. Next base: position 1,522 of record JAIRZN010000125.1, read on the forward strand.
TACAAAATGGCTTGGTTTTGATAAATATTTATATCTTTGCAACGCATAAATCAATCGTGTAGCCAATTTATGAATATATGATACATTCTTTATGGAAAACTTATTTTACTTAGAAGAACATACATCCTGCCGGAAATATAAATCGGATTTCCGTACCGGGTTTAAGTACAGCACGATTAAGGCTGGAACCACGCTGGAGAAGATGGATACCTCCTGCAACCACATTTTGTTTCTCAGGGAAGGTCAAATGAGCGTCAACTGCGACGAGCATGCCCGGCAAGTGATCAAAAAAGACGAATTTATACTTATACCCAAAGGGGCGAAGCTATCGTGTATGTCTATACGGGACAGCGAATTGTTGGTAATGACGTTCGATGTGCTGCAAAGCGTTTGCGACAAGTCCATGCTCCAGTCCGATCAAGAGCAGTATGAGCAAATGACATACAGTTTTGCACCCACCCCGATCCGTTATCCATTAACCTCTTTCGTTGACCTGCTGATAACCTATCTTAAAGGCGGTATCGACTGTGAGCATTTGCACGAGATAAAGGAGAAAGAGTTTTTCTTAGTCTTGCGCCGCTGTTACTCTAAGGAAGAGATCATGAATTTGTTATACCCTATTGTGGGAGTCTCCGGGTTTAAAGGTTTCGTTTTGCAAAATTATATGGATGTGGACAGCATCACCGAACTAGCCGAGCGTTCGGGCATGCGGCGAACGCTTTTCGACATTCGCTTTCGCGAAGTCTTCGGCCTGTCGGCACGTCAATGGATACTTAGGCAGACAGCCAAACATGTCCGCTATAAAGCGATGGATCCGGATATCACTATACGCGACATAATGGATGAGTTTAAGTTCAATTCGGCAACACATTTCTGCCGCTTCTGCAAGCAACAATTCAACTGTACACCTAAAGAATTACTAAGAAATGCGAGAGAAGAGTGAATATAAACGAACGAAATGTACAAAAAAGTAGTCTTTGATTTAATTTGTAAACAAAAATGGTTGTAATATTTATTATCATATAAAAAAAATGATATATCTTTGCCAAGAGAATAGTAAACAAAAGACAGTTAACTTAGCGGGGAAACTCTTTACTAAACATAGAGAGGACTTAATGTTGAAAAACACAAATGAAGCAAACGTTCTGGATTTCAAATATATGGTGTTCTATTACAAAGCTTTTATGTGTATAAAATAAAATACAAACAATTGGACTAACCAAGAAAAAGAATGAAGAGGATCTACGTGTTAATTATTGTTGCAATAGCAACCGCCCTCCCGGCAGTAAAAAGCCAGACGGTTGCTGTGAAAACAAATTTGCTTTATGATGCGACTTCGACGATCAATCTGGGTCTTGAGATAGGCATGTCTCCCCTGTGGACATTGGAGTTGCCCGTCAACTATAATCCTTGGGACTTGGGTGAAGACCGTAAAATCAAGCATTGGTTGATTCAGCCGGAGGCCCGCTATTGGTTATGTCAAAGATTTAACGGACAATTTGTCGGCGTGCACGGACATATGGGGGGGTACAATATAGGAGGCATAAAGCTAATAGGAATGGAGGATTTTCGCTATGAAGGTTCCTTCTACGGAGCAGGCTTGTCATACGGCTACCATTGGGTGTTGAATACGCGCTGGAGCATTGAGGCGACGATCGGCTTGGGATACGCCTTGATTGACTATTCAAAATACGAGTGTGAAAAATGCGCGAAAAAGCTCAAGGACGACACCCGTCATTATTTAGGTCCTACAAAAGCCGGCGTAAGCCTCATTTATGTAATCAAATAAAAGGCACGAATATGAAATATATATATATATGTATGGCGTTGTTTGCAGGGGCGATCCTGATGCCTTCGATAGCACAGACCACTCAAACTATTTACGACGGACAAATCACGGTGAAGATACAGCGTCTGCGTCAGGCGGACGACTCCGTCAGGGTATATATAGATTTTGATCTTACGAATCTTTCTTTGGGAACAGAACGCTACCTGTTGCTGACGCCTATACTGGCCGACGACAGGGGCAGGGAATTTAAAATGAAAAGCTTACGCATCAACGGCAAGCAGCAGCATAAGGCTTTTATCCGCGAGGTTGAGCTTAACGGGTTGCAACGCCAGGTCAATGCCGCACATTATGCCGTGATTGGTCTCAATCGCGAAACGAAGGACGTATTCAAGTATGAAACAAACATAGGATTCGAAAGCTGGATGCGCGAAGCTCGCATGAACGTGCAGAGCGATCTGTGCGACTGCGGAGGCGAATCGCGGCAACTTCTGTCCGAGAAGGTGGCCGACCGCATCATAATGGAAGGCGTTCAGGCTTATCGCGTACTGCCTAATGTGGCTTATATACGCCCCGATGCGGAATCGGTTAAATCGCGTAGCGAGTCTAACGATGTGTTCCTTGATTTCCCTGTGTCGCAAACGGATATTGTTCCCGGATTCGGCAACAATCCCCGTGAACTTTCAAAAATAGAATCAATTATCAACGAAGTGCGCAAAGACGCTAACGTGAGGGTTACGGGCGTTACCATTGCAGGTTTTGCCTCCCCTGAAGGCGACATAAACTTCAATAACGAACTCTCGCGCGGTCGCGCCGAATCTCTGCGCCGCTATCTGGCTTCGCGGAGCGGCATCCCGTCGCAGATGTTTCGGCTTGGGGCCGGAGGCGAAGACTGGGACGGACTCGCAAGGATGATACAGGGCATGAATAATTTCGGCCCCAAAGAAACTGTTCTGTCCATCATTCGCTATTACAATCCCGTGGAACGGAAAGACCGGCTGAAAGCCTTAGACGGCGGACGGCTGTGGGACTACCTGCTTAACGAAATGTATCCTAAACTGAGGCGCGTAGTAAGCCGTATTGAATATACCGTTCGCGGATTCGATGTTAATGAAGCGAAAGAGGTGATCAAGACCCGTCCGCAGCAGCTCAGTCTGAATGAAATGTTTCTGGTGGCAAACACGTATGAGGAAGGGAGTAAGGAGTTTGCAGAGGTCTTTGAGACGGCTGTGCGCGTATTCCCTAACGATCCGGTAGCCAACCTGAATGCAGCCGCATCAGCCTTGTTGAATAAAGATGTAACAAAGGCTGAACGCTACCTGCAAAAGGCTCAACGCAATACCCCGGCGTATTTCAATAACCTGGGCGTGTTGAACATGATGCAAAATAACCTGCCACGCGCAAAGAACCTGTTCCAGCGCGCAGCGGAAGGTAATCTGGAAGTCGCGCTAAAGAATCTGGATGAAGTGAAGAAGAAGGAAGAAGCCGACGTCCTGTT
>JAIRZN010000159.1 GCA_031267205.1 Tannerellaceae bacterium
GACCGTGCTACGGGCAAGGGTTTGAGGAAGATAAACCGCAAGGGGCAGGGCGGCGAGGAGTATACGTATGCTTTAGGCGTTGTCTTGGATGAGGATCGCGGCGAGATGTTTGTTAACGACCATTCGGCAAGGAAAATATTAGTGTATGACCTGGAGGGGAATTTTAAGCGTAGCTTCAGGCATAAGGAAGGCGCTACGTATGCTAATGTGTGCAACTTCGACCGGGGTAACTTGATTTGTTATGATGGGCATGTCTCTAACGACGGGGAAGCGAACGAGCAGTTGTTTATGATCGCCTCCAAAGAGGATGGGAGCATTACGAAAGATATTCTGATCCCGTTTGAGAAGAAGATATTAACGGATATTATAGTGAAAGATGGAAACGGTATGACCTGGGGCGCGTCCCCTTCAAATCACTATCCTGTTATCCCCTGCTTTGACGGTTTTATACTTACGGAAGCTTCGTCGGATACGATCTACACGTATTCGCTTGATTGCGTGATGACGCCGTTCATCGTCCGCACCCCGCCTGCGCGATCCATGGATCCGGTGGTATTCCTCTTCCCAAGCATTATTACCGGCCGCTACTATTTCATGTCTGCGTTGAAGAGAGAATATGATTTTGATAAGAACGAAGGTTTCCCGGACGTGGACTTAATGTACGACAGGGAGGAAAAGGCTATCTACAAACCAACCGTCTACAACGACGACTATACCGGCGGGCAGGAAATAGACATGAAAACAAGACCTGTAAGCGGCGAAATCGTAACCAGGCAATTATTGCAATCCGACCGCCTCGTCGAAGACTTTAAGGCAGGGAAACTCAAGGGCCGGCTCGCGGAGATAGCCGCCGGGTTGGACGAGGAATCCAACCCTGTGATTATGCTTGTGAAACATAAGAAATAAGAATGTAGGGGCGTCCATTGTGGCGCCTTCTTCGTTAATGTAGGGGGGGTAACGGGTGTTGGACGTATGCGGGGTGGGGTGGGGGTTAGATTCGGTTGTTATGTGGACGGGGAGTTGAAATATGGGGAAATTTTTTCGTTGTCCGCAGAAAAATCTTACCTTAGTGCGCTTTTTCGGAGCAAAAAGTTACAGTCTAATAAATAAAAGATTAAATGGTTGATCAAGACAGAATTATAAAGATTAATATCGAAGAAGAAATGAAGTCCGCATACATTGATTATTCAATGTCTGTGATTGTGTCGCGCGCTCTTCCTGACGTGAGGGACGGCTTTAAGCCGGTTCATCGCCGCATACTTTTCGGCATGAACGAGCTGGGGAATACGTCGGACAAGCCTTATAAGAAATCTGCGAGGATTGTGGGCGATGTGCTTGGGAAGTATCACCCGCACGGGGATACGGCCGTGTATTTCTCCATGGTGCGTATGGCTCAGGTCTGGTCGTTGCGCTACCCGTTGATTGACGGGCAGGGTAACTTCGGGTCGGTCGACGGCGATATGCCTGCTGCCATGCGTTATACGGAGGCTCGCTTGAGTAAGCTGGCCGAGGAGATGTTGAGGGATATAGAAAAGGATACTGTCGACTTCCAGTTTAACTTCGACGATACGCTTAAGGAGCCTACCGTCCTGCCTACGCGCATACCTAACCTGTTGATAAACGGAGCGTCGGGCATTGCGGTCGGGATGGCTACGAATATGCCTCCGCATAATATGAGCGAAGTCCTCGACGGATGTATCGCCTATATAGACAGTCGCGGCGAGATAGATATAGCCGGGCTTATGCAATATGTAAAGGCTCCTGATTTCCCGACGGGGGCTACGATTTACGGCTACGCCGGCGTAAAGGAAGCGTTTGAGACCGGTCGCGGCCGCATCGTCCTCAGGGGCAAGGCCGAAATTGAGGTGGAGAACAACCATGACCGTATTGTGATAACCGAGATCCCGTACCTTGTTAATAAGGCCGAGTTGATAAAGTTTATTGCCGACCTGGTGAATGACAAGCGGCTTGAGGGCGTATCGTACGTCAATGACGAATCGGACCGTAACGGGATGCGTATAGTTGTGGACGTAAAGCGCGACGCCAATTCGAGCGTTGTACTGAATAAGCTTTATAAGATGACCGCCCTGCAGTCCTCCTTCAGCGTCAATAACATTGCGCTTGCCAACGGGCGGCCGAAACAGATGAATTTGCGCGACTTGATAAAGGCCTTCGTCGACCACCGTCATGAAGTCGTCGTCCGTCGCACCCAATTTGAGTTAAAAAAGGCCGAGGAGCGCGCCCATATCCTCGAAGGCCTCATCATAGCCTCCGACAATATCGACGAGGTAATAGCCATCATCCGCGCCTCGCGCAATCCGCAGGAAGCGATAAGCGGTCTTATGGAACGCTTCGCCTTATCCGAGCTCCAGTCCCGCGCCATTGTGGAGATGCGCCTCCGCCAGCTTACCGGTCTGGAGCAAGACAAGCTTCGCGCCGAATACGACGAGATAGCCAAGTTCATAGCCTACCTGAAGGATATACTCGGGAACGAGACACTGCGCATGCAGCTTATAAAGGACGAGCTTCAGGAGATAAAAGACAAGTACGGCGACAAGCGTAAGACGGACATTATCTACGCCTCCGAGGAGTTGAATCCCGAAGACTACTATGCGGACGACGAGATGGTGATTACGATCTCCCATATGGGCTACATCAAGCGTACTCCGCTCAGCGAGTTCCGTGCGCAAGGACGCGGCGGCGTAGGCGCCAAGGGGTCCGAGACCCGCGGCGAGGATTTTGTCGAATACATCTACCCCGCCTCCATGCATGCGACGCTGTTGATCTTTACCGCTAAAGGGAAATGTTACTGGCTCAAGGTGTACGAGATACCCGAAGGAGCCAAGAACGCCAAAGGCCGCGCTATCCAGAATATCCTTAATATAGAATCGGGCGACAAGGTGAACGCCTTCATACGCATCAAACGCCTGCGCTCGGACGTAGAATTTATCAATACCCACTACCTGCTCTTCTGCACCCGCAAGGGCGTGATAAAGAAGACGCTTCTCGAAGCCTACTCCCGTCCGCGCCAGAACGGCGTAAACGCTATCACCCTGCGCGAAGACGACGGCCTGATAGACGTAAGGATGACGAACGGCGACAACGAGGTTATAATCGTAAACCGTAACGGCCGCGCCATACGCTTCAAGGAAAAGGCCGTCCGCGTAATGGGACGCACCGCTGCGGGAGTAAAAGGCATGAAGCTGGACGAGGACGACCCGTCGGACGAAGTTGTCGGCATGATATGCATAAAAGACAAGGCCGTCGATACCGTCCTCGTAGTATCCGAGCAAGGCTACGGCAAACGGTCGCACGTCGACGACTACCGCATCACAAACCGCGGCGGCAAGGGCGTGAAGACAATCAACATTACGGAAAAGACCGGCAAGCTCGTCTCGGTCAAGAACGTGACCGAACAAAACGACATAATGATCATCAACAAGTCAGGCATCGCCATACGCATGATGGTGCGTAACCTGAATATAATAGGCCGCGCGACACAGGGCGTGCGCCTTATAAACCTCGAAAAGCGTCACGACGAGATAGCCTCCGTCTGCAAAGTACTATCGGAGGCCGACGAGGAAGACGTCGAAAAGAAGGCCCAGGACGAAGCCATGTCGAACAAGGCAATAGAGCCGGAAGACGATGCGACAGCTTCGCAACCGGAGGAATAAAGTACAGGAACAAATTAAAAAGAATATTAATCTCAAAAGACAATTAAAATGAAACGAGTGTTATTTACAATTGCATTATGCATCATAGCCTCAGCCTCCTTTGCACAAAAGAAAGCGGTAAGCGAAGCGCAGAGCATAGCCAAAGGTAACAATGCAAACTTTAATGAAGCCAGGGAGTTGATAAAAAAAGCATTAGATAATGCAGAGACTAAAGACGACCCGAAGACCTGGTACGTGGCCGGTTATGTCGAAGACCAGCAATTCAGCGCCGAGAGAATGAAACAGCTACTCGGCCAGCAGCCCAACGAAGAAGTAATGTATTCGGCCCTGACGCAAATCCTGCCCTTCTTTGAAACGGCATACACGTTAGACCAGCGGCCGGACGCCAAAGGCAAAGTAAAACCCAAGTATACGAAAGACATAAAAGGCATACTCGGAGCCGACCATGTCTACTACATCAATGCCGGCGCCTACTACTTTGAAGCAAAAGACTACCAGAAGGCCTACGACGTGTTTCAGCAGTACCTGAGGATAACGGAGCTACCGATCTTTAGTGGCGACAGAGTTGCAGAGCGCGACTCTAATTATATGACGGTACAGTTCTACGCAGCCGTCGCCGCCACCCAGCTTAATAACTCGGAGTTGGCAATATCCGCCCTGACCCGCGCCAAGGATACCGACTTCAGGGCTAACGATGTTTACCAGTATCTCATCTACGAATACCAGCAGATAAACGACAGCCTGAATGTAGAAAAGTATCTGGAAGAAGGGCTAAGTAAATTCCCGGATGAAAAATACTACCTCCTCAACCTCATCAATACATATATATATTCCGACAGGAATGAAGGGGCTATCGAATTACTCAAGACCGTCATCGACCGGGATCCGACTAACGCACAGTACTACGACGTCATGGGCCGCGTCTATGAATCAGGTTTCAAAGATTACGAAAATGCAGAAGCCTACTTTGCCAAATCGCTGGAAATAGAGCCCGACTACGTAGAAGCCCTGTCCAATCTCGGACGTATTTACTACAACCAGGGCGTCAACAAGCTGGGCGAAGCCAATATGATAAACGACACCAAACAGTATCAGGAAGAATCGGGAAAAGCAAAGGACCTGTTCCGTAAAGCGCTCCCGTATTTTGAAAAGGCGCTCCAGCAAAAGCCTGACGAAAGGGAATATATGACAGCCTTGCGCGGCATTTATTACAACCTGAACATGAATGACGAGTTTAACGCCATAGAAGCGAAGATGAACATTCAATATTAATCTTCGCCCCCCTAACACAAACACACGCTTACATGGCGGGAAGGATTATCGGATTCGCCTCCTCCGCCCGGAATGAATTTAGCTCCCGTCCGGTTTTTACGGGCGGGAGCGATTTGTTTCGGACACATGTATGAATATGGAAAAGAATCGTAAATTTGCGCATTAATGAATATAGAATTTTAAGAGTATATGATAAAAATTACATTCCCGGATCATTCCGTAAGGGAATACGCCGAAGGGACGACGGCCATGCAGGTAGCAGAAAGCATAAGCCCCCGTTTGGCACAGGAGACGCTCGCCGCCGTTGTAAACGGGGAAACATGGGATTTGGGACGCCCCATTGTAGAGGATTCGGCGGTAAAACTGCTGAAGTGGGACGATGACGAAGGCAAACATGCCTACTGGCACTCAAGCGCCCACCTTATGGCCGAAGCCCTGCAGTCGCTGTATCCCGGCATCACGTTCGGAATAGGGCCGGCCATTGAAAACGGCTTCTACTACGACGTAGACCCAGGCGAAGGACAGACCATAAAAGAAGGAGATTTCCCCGCTATCGAAGCCAGAATGATGGAGCTGATAGCCCTCAAAGAAGATATTGTGCGCCGGAATATAACGAAAACGGAAGCTTTGAAGATGTTCGGCGACCGCGGCGAGCTATACAAAACCGAATTAATCGGCGAACTGGCTGACGGTACGATTACGACATATACTCAGGGCGAGTTCACAGACCTGTGCCGCGGCCCGCATCTTCCCAATACTTCCTATATAAAGGCGGTCAAGATACTGAGCGTAGCTGGAGCATACTGGCGCGGCGACGAGAGACGTAAACAGCTTGTGCGCCTGTATGGGATCACTTTCCCGAAGAAGAAAATGCTGGACGACTACCTTGTCCTCCTTGAGGAAGCCAAGAAACGCGACCATCGTAAGATAGGAAAGGAACTGGAGCTGTTCGCCTTCTCGCAAGCCGTCGGAGCAGGCCTCCCCCTGTGGCTGCCGCGCGGCACGCAACTGCGCCTGCGTCTGGAAGACTTCCTTAAAAGTATCCAGAAGACGTATGGCTACCGTCAGGTAATGACGCCGCATATCGGGAGCAAGCAGTTATACGTCACCTCAGGGCATTACGAAAAATACGGCAAGGATTCCTTCCGGCCCATACATACGCCGCAGGAAGGCGAAGAGTTTCTGCTCAAACCGATGAACTGTCCGCATCACTGTGAAATTTACAAGATAGCGCCCCGCTCATATAAAGACCTACCCCTCCGGTTTGCCGAATTTGGCACCGTTTACCGTTACGAACAAAGCGGAGAGTTGCACGGACTGACACGTGTACGCGGATTTACGCAGGACGACGCCCATTTATTCTGCCGCCCCGACCAGTTGAAAGGCGAGTTCCTGAAGGTAATGGACATTATTTTCATCATCTTTAAAGCTCTCGATTTTGAAAACTTTGAAGCGCAAATATCATTACGCGACCCGGAAAACAAACAAAAATACATCGGTTCCGACGAAAATTGGGATAAAGCCGAAACAGCCATAGTCGAAGCCTGCCGCGAAGCCGGCTTACCTGCAAAAGTAGAATTGGGCGAAGCCGCCTTTTATGGGCCGAAGCTTGATTTTATGGTAAGGGACGCCATCGGACGCCGCTGGCAGTTAGGCACTATACAGGTAGACTATAACCTGCCGGAACGTTTTGAGCTGGAATATACGGGCGAAGACAACAAGAAACATCGTCCGGTTATGATTCACCGCGCACCATTCGGTTCGATGGAACGTTTTGTAGCAGTATTGATAGAGCACACAGGCGGCAAATTCCCCATATGGCTCACTCCCGACCAGGTTGCCGTACTATCGGTGAGCGAAAAGTATAACGATTACGCCAAAGAAGTAGCCCGCCTCCTGGAAGACGACGACATACGTGTAATCGTAGACGACCGCAACGAGAAAGTAGGCCGTAAGATACGCGACAACGAATTGAAACGTATCCCCTATATGCTTATCGTTGGAGAAAAAGAAGCTGAAAATAATGAGGTTTCCGTAAGAAAACAGGGCGAAGGCGATAAAGGTTCCATGAAAATTACTACATTTGCATCACTTTTGTGCGGCGAAGTGGAAGAAATGATGAATCGCTGGCAGAAAAATAAAGACAAATAATTATCTAAATAGAAAGGAGCATAAATTTTAATCATTGTGAATATTTTAATCATTGTGAATGAAGAATGACAATCTGAAAGACCAGTATAGAACCAATGAACGTATTCGCGTTCGGGAAGTTCGTTTGGTAGGTGAAAATGTAGAGCAGGGTGTATACCCGATTTTGGAAGCGCTGAAAATAGCAGAAGACCAGGAGCTGGATCTGGTTGAAATATCACCCAATGCCGCGCCTCCCGTTTGTAGAGTAACTGATTTTCAGAAATTCCTCTATCAACAAAGAAAGCGCCAGAAAGAGCAGAAAGCCAAGTCTGTCAAGGTAGTAGTAAAAGAGATACGCTTCGGCCCTCAAACCGACGATCATGACTACAATTTCAAGTTAAAGCATGCCAAAGGTTTTCTGGAAGAAGGTTCCAAGGTGAAAGCCTACGTTTTTTTCAGAGGACGTTCCATTCTTTTCAAAGAGCAGGGAGAAGTGTTGCTGCTTCGTTTCGCCAATGATTTGGAAGACTATGGAAAGGTGGAGCAAATGCCGCTTTTGGAAGGGAAGCGAATGATTATCATGCTGACACCCAAGAAAGGCGGAAGCAACGCAGCAGCTCCTCAGTTTATTCCACCCAAGCCGCTGATAAAAAAAGTAATTCTGCTCAAGAAGCCTCAAGAAAAATCAGGCGAAAATACAGAGAACAGCTAAAAAAACTCCTGTAAAAAGGAGGTATAAATATAATTAATAATAAAAATAAGATTGCAAAATGCCTAAGATGAAGACTAATTCCGGTGCCAAAAAGAGGTTCGCCCTTACCGGGACAGGTAAAATCAAGAGAAAACATGCTTTTAAGAGTCATATCCTGACAAAGAAGACCAAAAAGCAAAAAAGGAACCTCACTCACATCGGCCTGGTAGCCCGTGGGAACGTGAATAGTGTGAAAGAAATGCTATGTTTGAAGTAATAACATTAAAAGGAGATTATAGTTATGCCGAGATCAGTTAATCATGTTGCTTCAAGAGCAAAAAGAAAGCGAATATTAAAACTTACGAGAGGTTATTACGGCGCTCGCAAGAATGTATGGACAGTAGCTAAGAACACTTGGGAAAAGGG
>JAIRZN010000164.1 GCA_031267205.1 Tannerellaceae bacterium
TTCAGAAACGGGGAACATTATGACTTCCACAGGTACATGTTCGATTACGTGCCTTCGGTTTTGGCTGATATTTCGGATTTGTCGCCGAGGTGGAATATATTTTATAACTTATTTGAGCAGGAGGATATTATCTTTAAGAAAAGCGCTAAGTCCTCGGAGACGAAATACATCGACGAGGCCAATCGCTACCGTCGCGACCTCTTTTACATGGTGAAAAGGAGGGTTTCGTCGGCTGCCCTTAGCTTTGATGCGGACGATCGCGAGGCGGCGGAGAGGCTGACCGAAATTGTTGATAACTACAAGGCTATTGGGACGGCCACGATGGTGGAAGTCAGCGCCCTGATTACAAACATGGTGCAGGACTTGAATAAACCGCGCTACACGGACGCTTTGACGAAGCTCGGCCTCCTGGCTGTCGCGGGCAAGCTTGAGGAAGCCAACGAACGCTTCAGGGAGCTTTACTTGGAACGCGCGCAGAACCTCGAAACGGCGGAACAGGCGGGGACAATGAAGGTGATACGTCCCAAGGTCGATAAGGCCTTCTCCATGTTTACGGAAGGCCTCGACGCCATTTATGCCGCAGGCGTAATATCAGGCAAGGACGTCACGGAAGCGGGTAAGCTAATCGACCACATAAACAGCGTTATCGACCAGTTCGAACGCGCGCTGGCGCATCGCGGACGCTCCGTTGGCGGCAAGAAAGAGAACGCGGACGACGAGATAGAAGAACCCGAAACGCCCGTCCCGCCGCCGCCCACGCTGGAGGTTTCCGTGCAGACGGTCGAGAGCGCAAATTCGATGTTGCTCTTTATGGCCGACCAGAAGGCCTTCGAGGAAGCTCTTTACCCGGCGGCCGAGAATGGATACCTCCATCTGTCGGCCGACGACATCAACGACTACCCCGACTTCCATATCGCAAAGTTCGACGTCCAAGGCGGCAGGCCGACAGGCATACTCGTCAACCCGCCGTACCCGGATCTTAAATTCGAGAAGCCGCTGAAAAGCATCGGCGCAGCCCGTGCCGAAGTCTTCGACGCCGACAACACTTTGCTGGCGCGCCTCAGCGGAGTCGAATGGCCCTCGTCGGTCGGAGGGATGTAATCCATAAGGAAAACCTATGCCACTGTTTGTAAATGCGACGCAGCCTGCAATATTGAAGGAAGCGGAAGCGGGCTTCAACGTCCGCAAAGCGTTCCCCTTGCTGCAGACCCCATTGTTTAACAAATTAATCGGGAACGCCCTGCCCGCGGCCCATCCCGTGTTCGAGAAACTGAACAGCCTCGCCCGGCGTCACGGACAGTATGAATATACGTCGGCGCCGGGCGTCGCATGCCGGCTGGAGGATATTTTTGCGGAAATAGAAAGCTCCGTGTACAAGGAGCGCAAAATCGACCGTTACCCGCTCCCCGACGTCTGGAGGGAGTTTTACGAAGCCGAGATACGCGACTTCCCGGCGATGTTGCAACTGCTTTTCGTCAGCGCGACGCACTGGGGCGAAGGGCGGAGCTACAAGCTGTACGAATTTATGAACAAGGAATTTTTGCCGGAGATAAAGAGGTTTTACGGCTTCGACCTTAACGCCTTGAAGAAGGCGCTGTCGAAGCTCCCGTATATCAACCTCGTTAACGCCGTCATAAGGCTGCTGGCCGACGAATACTGGGACGAGGAGTACGCCCGCCGCATGTCGTCGAACGTCCTGGCCGCCTTCCTCCCGCTCACGGACAAGGGCGGCGCGAGGAAGGAATTTATGCACGAGACGTATGCCGGGAAAGAGCGGCGGACGGTCTTTTTGCACCAGCATAGCGCGATACGCTTCTGGATGTCCGACGTCTTCGGCGACAAGCTTACGGAAGCCACCTTTGCGGAATATTTCGGTCAGAGGTATGCGTTTTACCATAAATCCGACTACCTGACGCCCCGTCCGCCGGCCGCTATTACCAAAAATACGCTCTCGGTGTTCGACTTCGGCCACGCCTGCCAAACCGGACTAATATCCGAGGCCGAGATGAGAGCCGAGCTGGACGCCAGGGCCAACGCCGGCGATTCGCTGCACATAGCCTCCTCCTTCCGCTACGGCACGATCAAGCCCTGGCAGCGCAACCGCCTGAAGGCATATGGCGCAGCCGGTTTCACACTGCTCGAAGGGATAACGGCGCAGGTTTCGGACAGTATCCTTGAGAGCGAGCTCTCGCGCGGCGAAGGCGTTACGGAACTATCACACCTGGCCCTCCGCTTGGGCCGCATCGAAGGCGCGCCGCTGTGGATACGCATCCTTGGCGCGCTCGGAAGCGAGACGTTCGTCAGGATCGACCATACTTACAGCTCGAACTATACCCGCAGGGAAGTATTGAGCCACCTGTGCCGCATCTGCCATCCCTCGTCGGAGGACACGCCGGAGACGCTTGCGCGGCTTGCGAAACGTGCCGGAGCAGGCAGCGAGCGCCTCGTCGAAGCCGCCCTCTACGCCCCGCAGTGGCTCGCCCTTGTCGAGGGCGCTACCGGCTGGAAGGGACTGCAAAACATAGCCTGCTTCTTCCACGCCCACATCAACGACCATTGCAGCGAGGCCATGAAGGCCGAGATAGCCCGCTTCACGCCCGCCGTCCAGGAAGATTTGAGCATGGGCGCCTTCGAGACAAGCTGGTTCCGCCGCGCTTGCCGCGAGATAGGCTCCAGGAGGTACGAAAAAGTCTTCGCCGCCCTTAAACGCATCACGTCGGGAGCCGCCTACGCCAGGATCTCGCAGTACATAGCCGCATACGGCGGCAAGATGGACGCGCCGGAGGTGCGCAGGCAGATAGAAGAGAAGCGCAGCCGCGATTTGCTGATGATGTACGGGCTTATACCCCTGAACAGGCGCTCGCACGCCGACCTGATAGATAGATACCGTTATTTCCTTCAATTCTTCCATGAAGGCAAGGCGTACGGCTCGCAACGGCATGAGAGCGAGAAGAAAGCCGTCGAGCTCGGCCTGTCGAACCTGGCGCGTACCGCCGGCTATACGGACATCACCCGCTTGGTGTGGAACGTGGGGACGCTTACGCTGAAAAGCATCTCCCCGTATTTTAATGCGCAGGAAAGGAGCGGGGTGAAGGCGCTTATGCGCGTTGACGGCAGCGGGATGCCGGTCGTACATTATTTCCGTCAGGGGAAAGAGCTCCTCGACATACCCAGCCGGCTGCGCAAGGATCCTTATGTCGCCAAGCTGCGCACCGCCTGCAAAAGCCTGCGCGCCGCGTATGCAAATTCGGGAATCATGCTCGAACGGGCTATGGAGGAGCGCACGCCCTTTCCCGTCACGGAGCTAAAGGCTTTGAAGAAGAATCCCTTCGTGTGGCCCATACTGAAGATGCTGCTCTTTGTCGACAGCGAAGGGACGGCCGTCGGCTTCTACGACGGCGAAGGCTTAGTCACGACCGCCGGCGATGTCCTCCCGCTGAGCGACGCCACAGCGTTACGCCTGGCGCACCCCGTAGATTTGCACGCCCTCGGCGTCGCGGAAGCCTGCCGTACATACCTGCGTGAGAGCGCGACGGAGCAAGCCTTCGAGCAAGCCTTCCGCAAGCATTACCCGAAGTCGGACGAGGAGCAGGCGTGCGAGTATACGCTTCGCCATGCCGGCGAACAGTTGCGCCCCGGCAAAGCGGCCGCTATCCTGAAGGCCCGCCGCTGGATAGCCGTCGACGAGGAGTTATGGCAGAAGGCCTACCCTGCCGACAATGTAATGGCCGCTATCGAGACCGTTTCCCACGCCCTTAGTCCGCAGGATACAGGCCCGTCGACGATGAAGCGCACGGCCTTTTTCGACAGCAAGAGCAATGCGCCGTTGCAGGTAAGCGACGTACCGGACGATGTATTTTCGGAAGTAATGCGCGACGTCGAGACCCTTTTTGCTTAAGAGATGGGAAGCGCCGACATCAGGATAGCCTTTTTGCTGACGCTCATAGCCGGTCTATCCACAGGCATCGGCAGTTTGATTGCATTCGTAGCGAGCAGGACAAACAAGAAGTTCCTCTGCTATTCGCTTGGACTGTCGGCAGGCGTTATGATTTATGTATCCTTTATGGAGATGCTCCCTAACGGGAAAGAAGAACTTACGGCGATATTCGGCGAGCGTTTGGGCGTATTGTACCAGCTATTGGCCTTTCTCGGAGGGATGGCGCTCATAACGGTTATAGATTTCATCGTCCCCGAATCCGGCAACCCCCACGAGATGCACGGCGTAGAGGAGATGAGCGTGAAAGACCCGCTTCACCGCGCCGGGTTCGTGGTAGCCCTCTCGATAGCCATCCATAATTTTCCGGAGGGCATCGCGACCTTCACCTCCGCCTTAGGCGGCATAGACGTAGCCATCCCGATCACGATAGCGATAGCCATCCATAATATTCCCGAAGGCATAGCCGTATCCGTACCCATATATCATGCGACGGGCAGCAGGAAGAAGGCCTTCGGCTACTCGTTCCTATCCGGCCTTGCCGAGCCTGCGGGAGCGTTGATAGCCTACCTTTTCCTGATGCCCTTCTGGACGCCTTCGGTCAACGGTATAGTTTTGTCGGCCGTATCCGGCATCATGGTCTTTATATCCTTGGACGAGCTGTTACCGTCGGCCGAGAAGTACGGCGAGCATCACCTTTCGATAGCCGGCTTGGTGAGCGGCATGGCAGTGATGGGGTTGAGCCTGTTCCTCTTCGCCGCCGGTTGAGACGCCTTCGGCGGGTTAATCCTCAAGCCGGTAGCTTACGAAAGCGAAGCGTTTGCTGTCCGGCGCCCAGGAGTTCACGTTAATAGTACCCTGTCCGCCGAAAAGTTCGGCCAGCACCTTAGGTTGTCCGCCCGTTGCCGGCATCACGGACAGTTGCACGTTCTTGTTAGCAGGATGGTCGCCCGGCGCCACGTCGCCTTTGTCGTAAGAGATAAAAACGACCGTTTTCCCATCCGGGGAGACGTGCGGGAACCAAGAGTTACGGTTCACGTCGAAAGTCATCTGCGTCTGTTCGCTGCCGTCGGCCTTCATTCTCCAAGCCTGCATAAGTCCGCTTCGGACAGAGTTGAACCATATATATTTCCCATCCGGGGAATACTCCGGCCCGTCGTCGAGGCCCTCCGCTGTGGTGAGGCGTTTTTCATCCCCTCCCTCGGCAGGGACGACGTAAACGTCGAAATTACCATTACGCTCGGCGCAGTACGCCAGTGTTTTCACGTCAGGGCTCCATCCATGCAGGTAGCTCGGCGCGAGCGGCGTGATAAGCTTAGGTTCCCCGCCCCCGATCGGCAGCGTCCATACGCGCGAGCGTCCGTCCTCGTCCGTCCCGCTACTAATAGCCAATTGCTTGCCGTCAGCCGACAGGACATGGTCGTTATTGCAACGAGTAGCGACGCCGGTCTGTATTTGCTGCGGTTCGGCCGGAGCGTCAGGCGAGATTTTGAAGATCTTCCCCCCCGTGTTGTACACCAACCATTTGCCGTCCGTTGTCCAGTTAGGAGCCTCCATACGGAAGGGGAACTCCTTGACGACAGTCCGCTTGCCCGAAGCGACGTCGATAATTTCCAGGATACTTGTAATTTTCTGCTGTTGGTTCTGAGCCTGCAGTGCGGATATGCAAAAAAGGAGGCATACCGCTGAATTGAGAATACGTTTCATAATAATAAGAATTAAATTAGTTCATAATTTTTGCATGAAGGCAAAAGTATGAATAATCTTCATACTTCCACCTGTGCCGCTTTACAATAATCGCTCCGCTTAAGCAAGGAAGCAAGGCGTCATATTCGCAAAAAGTCAGCGCAAAGCTTTTTTATCCGGGAAATTTCATCCATTTTTGTAGCGATAACCCAAAAACATATTTTCGACAAGATGGCAAAAAATAACGTTAACCGCAACTCCGGGAAGGTCAACCTTGTACCGAAGGAGTACTTACTACCTTTCATATTGCTCGTATCCCTGTTTTTCTTCTGGGGATTGGCGCATAACATGACCGATACGCTGCTGGCAGCCTTCAAGAGGATAAAGAGCCTCACGGATTTCCAGACGTCGTGGATACAGATGGCTTTTTACGGGGCATACTTCTGTTTAGCCCTTCCGGCGGCCGTCTTGATCAAAAAGACCACCTACAAGACGGGCGTCATTGCGGGCCTGGCCATGTTTATCACGGGAGCCTTGCTTTTTTACCCGTGCAGTAAAACGATGGAGTACGGGCATTTCCTGGCGGCGTTATATATCCTGGCCGGAGGATTGTCGGTGTTGGAGACGACGTGCAACCCGTATATAATATTGATGGGCCCGGAATCGACGGCGACACGGCGTCTTAACCTGGCGCAGTCGTTCAATCCGATAGGCTCCGTTTCGGGCGTTATACTGAGCAAGTTTTTCATCCTTTCGGGACTTGCGTCTTACACCGCAGCGCAGCGCGAGCAGATGACGGCCGGAGAGTTGACCGCTGTGCAGTCGGGCGAGATGGAAGCCGTCATGGGGCCCTACGTCGGCGTAGCCTTCATATTACTCGTCATCCTTGCGTTGATAGCAGTCTGCCGCATGCCTAAATCTTCCGACGGAGGCACGTCGCTCGACCTCCGCGCCACGCTCCGGCGTCTGCGCGCGAATAAGAAGTACGTCTACGGCGTTATCACGCAATTCTTTTACGTAGGGGCGCAAATAAGCATATGGTCATTCACCATACGGTACGCCATGCAGGAGCTCACGCTCAATGAAGAAGCCGCGTCCAATGTTTATATCCTCTCGCTGCTGCTGTTTATCGGCGCCCGTTTTGTTTTCACAGGCCTTATGAAGTTTTTCCGTCCGGTACGGCTTTTGCTTTTCGCCGCGGTTATGGCCGCCTTGTGCTGCGCACTGACGGTTGTCACCCACGGCTATGCCGGCGTGGCGTGCCTTGCGATGATTTCGTTCTTCATGTCGCTGATGTTCCCGACTATCTACGGACTGACCATTACCGGTCTCGGCGAAGATACCAAGATAGGCGGATCGGGGCATATAATGGCCATACTCGGAGGCGCGGTAATCGCCGCGCTCCAGGGCGTAGCTTCCGACATTAGCGGGAGCATTAATTACTCGTATGCCGTGCCGCTCCTATGCTTCGTAGTTGTCGTTGCATATAGCCTTTATGTTGAGCGCCGGGCTTGAGTTCCGTCATTTGATTTTTTGCGCCAGTATCCTCAGGCGTGCGTCGTCGAAGGCTACCTGTCCGTATATGTCGCACAGTATGTCGGGCGTAATCTTTTCGTAGTCCTCCTCCAGCGAAGTTATAAAGACGCCGCCCATATCGGCGGCGCCCGGCGCTGCGAGGATATGATCCGAGCCTTCGGCGTAGTATTGGCGCGGGCGGTGTTGGATGCGAGGCATGACGGTTGTAATCCACCGGTTTGCATCATAACGGCAGAAGATATTCATACGCGGCTCGGCGTCGCCTTCCGGCAACGGTAATACATTATATATATGTCCAAACAAAGTGCGGCAGCTCTCCTCGGTTTCCGCTTCGATGACAAAGCCGGCGCGGCGGTATCCGGCAAGCAGGGATATTGTCCCCCGCGAATCGCCGGCGAAGGGCTTTTCCCTGTAAAGCAGCGCGTCGTTGTCGACAGGCATGTACAAGCCCGTGACCGCCTGGAAGTGCAGATGGTCGGGAGCCGAAGCTCCGCTACGCGGCCCGTTGTAGAAGAGGGTGAAGCCGGACAGCATCCGCGCCATCCTTATAAAGTCGGCGAACGTACCGTCTATCCGTTGCTCCGTGTGCCGCAGGGAGGGGAGGGTGAAATGTTCGGGGAAGATCGGATACGGATTGCATAGCATCGTATAGCCCGGATATATGGGCAAGGCCTCCTGTTCGGGCGACATATTAGCGGAGCAAAGGAAGCAGGGCCGGCTGCGGACGTATTGAGCGTCCGTGACGGCCCCCGAAGATATTATACGTGCGGGGTTGTACTGCACCTTCACATAAAAGCCATCTATGAGGACAGACTTCGATCTTATCCGCCCCAACGCCTCGTATCCGGCCTTAGCCGCCGGCCAGGATATACGCTGCCGTGCGAGCAGGAGGCGTGCGCGTTGCGATTCGTTTGTCATCGGCCGGAGCGGTTCATCTTTATGCGCGCCTCAAGCTCCCATGTCCGCAGGCTGTCTTTGTAGGCGTTGCGTTCGTTTATCTTGTCGAGGCTTGGGTGTGCGTCCGAATTATCTTCCCAGCGGCGACAGAGGTAGAGTACGTCGTATATACGTCCGATCTTGTACTCGCGACTTATGCGCAAGCCCGCGGCATAATCTTCGCCGTAGCTTGTGTCGGGGAGCTTCAAGCTTCGGAGCAAGGGCGTAAAAAAGGCGCGCGGCGCTCCAAGGCCGTTGATGCGCAAGGCGTTGTTGTGGCCGTTCTCCGCCGTCCATTCGCTGTGGTCGATAACGCCCGGCGGGATGCTCCGCTTGTTGAAATCCGTAAGCTGGTATGTTCCTATGACCATCGCGCACCGGTAATGGTAGAAGGCGTCGACGATATTCTGTACGGCGCCCGTTGTGCGGAATACGTCGTCGCTGTCCAACTGTATAGAGAAGCGTCCGCATCGCGGGTGACTGACGGCGTAGTTCCAGCACCCGCCTATTCCGAGGTCCCTGCGTTCAGGTATGAGATGAATCAGGCGATCATCTTTTTCGGCAATATAGCTAAGCAAGGCGGTAGTGCCGTCGGTCGAGTAATTATCGACGGCGATGATGTTGAACGAGAATTTTGTTTCCTGGCTGAGGACGGATTCGACGGCTTCTCTTATCGTGCGCGCTCGGTTTCGCACAGGTATGATAATGGAAGCCTCGAACGGGAATGACGGTTCCTGGGCGTCGATTACTGTTTCTACCGACGGCAGGAATCCGCCTATACGGCGCAGGTGGCCGGTGCAGGCGCGTTCCATTTCGATCTGCACCTCGCGGTTTTGCGGAGATAAGTAATCGAACTGCGCCTCCGAGGCTTGCGACCGTTCTTCGCTTTCCTTTTTCCGGTAGAGGTATTCGCTGACATGTACAATAGGGCTCTTCCTTGAGAGGCTGAGGCGCAGGTCGTACAATCCGGCGAAGCGATAGTCGTCCGTCATATCCGCCGACGCTTCGCGGAAAGCTCCGGTGTGATACATCTGCACGAGGCCGAAGTCGAAGTCGTCGCGCAGGCTCCCCTTGCGGTAATCAATCAACGGATGCTCCCGGCCCGTTTCCTCGCGATAGTCGGCGTAAAGCATACCGGCTGAGGTATCTTCGGCGACGCTTATCATGCGTTCGAGGGCGAACAGTCCCGGCTCGACGGGTTCGTGTATTAATAAGATGTAGTCCGCTTCCGCTTGCGCGGCTATATCGCGGATAAGGCTGCTTGCGGGATATTTCCCGGCCTGCAAACGGGTTATGCGCTTGACTAAGTTCGATTGCCTGAGGGCCTGTTCCGTCTCCGCGTCTTCTCTATCGTTGTAGAGGATAAAACTGTGAATATTTCTCATACTGATACCGTTGTTTATTTTATGGTGCGTAAAATTAATGAATTTACGGGGATGTGCGGCGGCGTGGGAGTAATTAGAGATGCCGGAAGCGGTTACTTATCCCTGTACCTCATTTGTATGCGCTCTCCCGTGCGCGCTTTGTTCTCAATCCCGCCGGCGTCCAGCTTAACCTCGCCGGTGACAAACTCCGGTATATTGAACGAATACAGCGAGGCGTCGTAAAAGTCGGGGTCGCGTTGGGGTAGCATGAAGGGTTTCGTGACATTGCCCGCTTCGTCTATCGAGGCTATGTAGGGACGGGTATAAAGGCCGTCCGTCCGCCGGCTGCTGAAGACAAACCACCTTGAATTGCTGCTCCAGCTATGATAGCTGTCTACGTCGTCGCTGTTCACTTCGCTAAGCTCGCGGGCCTCGTTCGTCTGCAAATCTAATAGCCATAAGTCGGATTCCTTGTGCCAGATGGAGAAGTTGCCGTAGTCCGACAGCGTGTACATCAGGTAACGGCCATCGTATGACGGGCGCGGGAAGGAGACGCTCTTGCCGACGGCGGCGGCGCGGACGAGGGTGTCTACCGCGCTGCCGAAAGCGCCGCTTGCGGGGTCGAAAGCGATGCTGCACAGGTCGTACCTAACATCGCTGTACTCCGCCGGTATGGTGCGCGCCGCAGCCGAACAGAAGTATAGCGTGAGGCCGTCGGGGGAAAAGGCGGGGAAGGTCTCAAAGGCGTCCTGCCTTGTCAGTTGGGCGGAGGACAGCAGCTCGTTGGCCTCCGTGTCGTAGACGGCTATGTCCGAACGGGCGTCTACGACCTCTATCCTCTTGTCGCGCCGCTCGTGGAAGACCTGCCTCGTCTCGTTAATCGAATAGGCGATGTACTTCCCCGAAGGATGCCAGTAGGGGTAGACGCAGTTTGCGATGGTCTGATCCGTCTTCGTGTCGTAAAGGTTCGCCTCCCCGCCCGACGTCAGCAGCGTAGAGCTGTACGGCCCGCGTATATGCAGGCTCATCCGTTCCGGACTGCCCTGGCGGAAGGAGTGACAGTTCACGCAATTGCCCGGCATGAGGGTGTTTTCTATCAACGGCGCCTGCTTGAAGCCGGAGAGCTCGCGCTCGTATATTCCCATCTTGCCGTACACCTCGTAGGCCGGCGGGATGAGGCGGTAGACCAATCCGTAGTCGATGGGGTAAGCGCTGACGTGAACCGTGAAGGGCCGGTACTGTATCCATCGCCCGGACTGCTTGAGCGAGACGGTCACGTTCAGTTCGCCCCCGACGTTGTCTTCGAGGAGCTGCTTCCACCTGCCCTGCGGAATATCGACGGCGGCCTGCCTGCCTCCGCGTACATGTACCTTGCCTGTGCGACTGCCTTCTATGAGGGCGTCTATGCGGCTATACTCGGCCTCTGCGCGGAAGTTCAGCGGCGCAATAGTGGACGGGACGGTTACTCCGGCGTAATCCGGGAAGATTGCGGGAGGCTCGTCACGGGTTTCTTCCGGGATGACGGCTTCGCGACAACCGGTCAGCGAAGATAAAAAGAGTGGGATGTAGATAAAATAGCGTCTCATGCGGGTAAATTATTTCCTGAAATGCAGATAATACCAGTACGTCCCTGAGAACGCGCCGCGGAGCATCGGTTCGGCGGCGGGATAGTTGACGTAGATACGGCGGTATTCATTGACGCGGCGCTTCACTTCGTCGCTTACCGGATAGGGAATATTGTCGGTCGTATCGTTCATAAGTCCCCAGATGTAAATCAGGGCTTCCTGATAGCTTCGGGGCATTGTCCGGTAGCCGAGGCTTTCTCCCATCGGATAGTATTGGTAGAAATGTTCGAGGTCTTTAGTCAGCAGGCAGTAGGCCATCAGATACTCGTATGCCGGGCGGTTCGAGAGGTCCTGTTGCAGCAGGATGCCCAGCATCATATCCTTTTCCTCTTCGCTGAAAAGGAAATCGGTCTTCGTCCTGTACTTCCTGAGCCATGCCCAGTCGGCGTTCGCCTCTATCCGTTCCTCGTCGTGGAGGCAGGCCATCGTCTCCGTAGCCCACTTGCGGTAGTAGAGCGTATGTTGCAGCAGGCGCAGGTATTTGGCGGCCACTTCATACTGTCCGTTGAGCAGGTTGGTTTCCGCCAGCCGCTTTATTCCCCTCGCGCTGCGCTGGAAGTCGGGTATGGCCTCCATAGCTTCAAAGGCGAAACGCTGGGCGGTGTTGATGAAGCCTAAGTGGTAATACAGCTCGCCGGCCATCATCGGCAGGCTGAAGTCGCGCACGAACGACGGCAGCAGTCCTTCAGGCCCGTTCTGGTAGTAGTGAAACATCCTTTCGGGCATCAATCCCTGCTTGCACAGGGCTAAGTTGAGGAAGGCGACGGAGAGCGGCGACTGCGGGGCTTTCCTGTCGGCCAGGGCGGTGACATGTTCCCAGTCGCCGGCGCGGACGTAGTAATCGTACTCCATCACCTCTTCCTTCTTCCAGTCCGTCATCCGGGGTATCCCGAAGATGGCGGCGAGGACTAAGGCGCATGTTTGCAGGCCGTGTACAGGGAGGTTTCCTTTCGACGGCGACAGCCTTAAGCATAACACGACGGCCGGCACAGTCATCCAAAGCGCCGACAGCATGAAGGGGAAGACGGTCTGGTAGCGATAGTAATCCGCGCCCGTCCATAACTTCGACAGCGGATACTGAGGGAAAAAGCCGTGCGCCGCTAAGGGCGAAGCGATCAGCAGCAGAGCTCCCCCGGCTATGAAGCCGAGCCGCCGCCACGCCCGAAGCCCTCCGCCGGTCATCTCCCCGACGACGCAAAGCGCCCAGAATACGGCAGCCGTCCCGCCGGTCAATACGTAAAGCAACGGTATCATCAAGAGCGAATAAACCGCCCTCGACGCCGCCGGGCGTATCGACAGGCTCATCCTGAAGGCCGCCAGTACCAGTAGCAGCGACACGACGCCGGTCGGCTTATAGCTCTCGTCGCAAAGCAATATCCAGTAAAAGACGGAAGGTATGAACGTAAGCGGCGCCCAACCCTCCCCCTTGCCGGTACATGAAGCGGCGGCGAGCGTCAGGCGTTGCAAGAGCGTAAGCAGCGAGGCGATAATGAAAGCCCCAAGCCAGGGCGCGCGGTAGAACTGTACGAGGAAGCGCGAGAGGTATTCCGCCGGCCCGCCGATGCGGAGCGTCGTTTCCTCCATATAGCCGGAGGTGAAGAGGAACATCTGGTACTGCTCCTGATATGCCAGGTGATAGCGGTAGAAGCATCCGAAGAACACGAATACGCTCGCCCAAAGTACAAGGGAGAGTATATTATTAATGTATGGGAGCGGCGGACGTGGTTTCATGTCGTGCATAATTTCATTTCCCAAAAGTAATACATTATTTCTTTCGCGGCAATCGACCGTTCTTCTTCAGCGACTGGCTGAGGATGTACAATATCTGTCCGTTTACGCTGCGAAACTCATCGGCAGCCCACTTCTCGATAGCATCCGTTACCCTTATTAATTTTGTTCCAATGTTTTTACCTACACCTTTTTTACCATTATCGCTTTCATATATTCTGAATTATTCAGGAAATTATATATCCTTATTTTTTCATCTTCAGTACATCCTATTAATATATTTATCTCAGAGTCTTTCTTTAATAAATCTATTATACAAACTATTGTGTCTATTTTTTTATTATTATCAGAACCTACAAAAACGTCAATTCCTCCACCATCCATAGATTCTGTATTTTTTATATAACCATAATCAAGTTCATAGACCACATCATTATATTTTGGATGTCTTGTCCCCTTAGGTCTATCTATTATTATTTCATTGCTTTCTACAATTTTCTCCAGATATTCCCAAAAAATATTATCATATTTCATATTTCCCTCATAAATAAATGCCGCCGGAACGGAAGAATACAAATACGCTCGCCCAAAGTACAAGGGAGAGTATGTT
>JAIRZN010000113.1 GCA_031267205.1 Tannerellaceae bacterium
AGTATCCTGGTAATATCTTCGAATATGCCGGTAAGATCTTCGAATATCCTGGCAATATCTTCGAGTATCCTGGTAGGATCGCCGGCGATCGTGGCGCATTCGCCGGCGATCGCGGTACATTCGCCGGCGATCGTGGTGCATTCGCCGGCGATCGTGGTGCATTCGCCGGCGATCGCGGTAAATTCGCCGGCGATCGTGGTGCATTCGCCGGCGATCGCGACACATTCGCCGGCGATCGTTGTAGATTCGCCGGCGATCGTGGCAGATTCGCCGGCGATCGCGGCAGATTCGCCGGCGATCGCGGCAGCTTAGTCGAAGATCTCGGTAGCTTAGTCGAAGATCTCGGCAGCTTAGCCGAAGATCTCGGTAGCTTAGTCGAAGATCACGGCAGCTTAGTCGAAGATCTCGGTAGCTTAGCCGAAGATCTCGGTAGCTTAGCCGAAGATTGCGGCAGCTTAGCGGAAGATCGTGGCGGGTTAGCGGAAGATTGACATTGGAGAGGATTAAATATTTTGTAGTATAAACGATTTAAAACAACTTGAAATGAGTAATTCACAGTGGTTGCCGAAAGGTCACAGAGGATTGTATGAAAAGGTCTACGGTATCGTAACTTACGTTGACAAGAACGACGTTAACTTCGGGATGGATAAGGATGCCCGTTTTGGTAATTGGTATCAGAAGGAGTTCAGGGACTGTTTCAACAAGTATTTGCCGTTGTATAATGCTTATGAGGACGATAGGACGCGTACGCCTTATATAGTCACCGAGCTGAAGACGATAGAGAAACAGCTTCTCCCGCTTGTCCGCGACCTGTATTTAATGCTAAGCGGCAATAAGTTAGTATCGGACGCCGATCTTGCGGTTATGCACTTGCCTGCCCGCAGGAACGGGGGACACAGGCCGGCTCCTGTGGCCGCTTTGCCGCCTAAGATGATTATAACCCCGCTCGAAAGCAACAGGTTGAGAATATCCTACTTCCCTGAAGGCACGGAGCACAAGAGCGGTAAGCCTTACGGACAGCATGGGGTGGAAATCAAATGGGGATTTTCCGACGAAACAGTCCTGAACCAGGATCAACTCCCGTATTCGATCTTCGACACGGCCTCGCCTTACACCCTCAAGTTCACTCTTAGAGACGCGGGTAAGGCTGTCGACATCGCCCTCAGGTGGGAGAATACGCGCGGCGAGAAAGGGCCGTGGAGCAGGATAGCAAGGGCAATTGTGCCTTGAGGTTCGGGTAATTTTTGTCCCGGTAGCTTTTAGTGGAGGGACGTCGCACCGGTGGCGCCCCTCTTTTATATGCCGTATTCCGCACGTGCGACCGCTTACGGCGTCCGAAATCACTACTTTTAGCGATTGTGCGCGTGGAGGGCTTGGCGTTCCTTTGCAGTGTGAATCATCATAATGCAAGGAATCTAATGAGAAACTTTTATTACGTATCGGCAGCGCTTGGAGTCGCGCTGTCTTTACAGGAAGCCAAAGCCGACTCTATCGAACCGAACGATACGATCAAGACTTACAACATAGGCGAAGTAGTCGTCACGTCTTCGACGAAGGAGACTAACGAGTTGCATCTCCTGCCGGGCTCGGTATCGCTCATCTCGCCGAACGCTGTCGCCGAACGCCGGATTAATGCCTTGAAAGACATCACGTCGCTCGTACCCAACCTCTACATCCCCGACTATGGCGCACGCCTTACATCGGCCATATACATAAGAGGCGTGGGAGCGCGCAGCAGCGGGCAGTCGGTCGGCCTGTATGTCGACGATGCGCCGTATCCGGACAAGAGTTCCTTCGATTTCGAACTTGCCGACGTGCAGCGCATCGAAGTCCTGCGCGGCCCACAGGGGACACTTTACGGCCGTAATGCAATGGGCGGGATAGTGAACGTTTATACCTTCTCGCCCTTTGATTACGAGGGAACGCGGCTCTCGGTCGCTGCCGGCAATTACGGATTAGCAAAGGCCAAAGCCTCGCGCCACATGAAGATAGGGGACACTTTCGGCGTCTCACTAAGCGGGCGTTACGACCATACGGACGGTTATTTCACCAATATTCATACCGGTCGTAAGGCTGATGCCGAAACATCGGCAGGCGGACGTCTTAGGCTCGAATGGCGCCCGGTAGCCGGCATGTCGGCGGCTTATGCGCTGTCGTATGACTATGTAGACCAGGGGGCTTTCCCCTACGGGCTTTACCACAGTGAAACGGCGACGGTCGATCCGGTGAGCGCAGGCGATCCTTCGTCGTATAACAGGAAGACGCTCACAAACAGTTTGCGCCTCGAATACCGGCGTCCCGGAAGCTTTGTCTTAAGCAGCGTCACAGGGCATCAATACCTAAGCGATGACATGAAGATGGACCAGGACTTCTCGCCCCTGTCCGTCTTCACCCTCAACCAGCGGCAAACACAGAAAGCTTTCAGCCAGGAGATAGCCGTCAAGAGCGATACGCAGGCCAACTATCAATGGTCGTTCGGCATATACGGCTTCGCGAACGAGCTTCACACCGAGGGGCCTGTAACATTCGGCGCCGACGGCGTGAAGAGCATTCTCCAGAAAGTCTTCGACGACCTGAAGGCCGAGAATCCCCGTATGCCCGCCCTCGTGGTTATGGACGAAGAGCTTTACATACCCGGAACGTTCGACACTCCGGCGCGCGGCCTGGCCCTTTTCCATCAATCTACTTACAATAACCTGTTCACACGCGGATTATCGCTTACGGCAGGCTTCCGTTTAGACTACGAGCGACAGGGCATGGACTATGCCTCGACCGCCGGTATGCGTATGGGAATAAGCCGTCCCTCCGGCCCTGCGGTTGAGATACCCGGCATCAAGCCTACGGTGATAGACGCGACTACGTCACAGGACTTCAGGCAATTCCTTCCCAAGCTATCGCTCAAGTACGAGTGTACGCCGCGCACCTTCACCTACCTCTCTGTGGCGAAGGGTTATAAGGCGGGAGGTTATAACGTCCAGATGTCGGCAGACCTTATGCAAAGCAGGATGCAGTACGACATGATGTCGCAGTTCGTCCCCGCCTTAGCCGTCGCGCCGGAGCCGATAGAGAATGTCGCCGCCTACCGTCCGGAACAGAGCTGGAACTATGAGTTAGGCATCCGCAGCGAACTCGTCAAAGGCCGGCTCACATCGGAACTGACCTTCTTCTACACGGATATAAGCGATATGCAGATAACGAAGTTCGTGGAAAGCGGCAACGGCCGTATCCTTGCCAATGCAGGCATGGCGCGTAGCTTGGGAGCCGAGCTGACTGTCCGCGCCCGCCTCTATGACGCCCTGACTGCGGATGTGAACTATGGCTTCACGCGCGCGACGTTCTCGGACTATGTTCATGAGCAAAAGGCAGGCGGGAGCATCGTCCGCACCGATTGCCGCGGCAAGGCTATACCTTACATTCCTTCCAATACATTAAATATAGGGCTGCATTATTCCCTTTTGATACGCCGCGGATGGATAGACCAGTACACGGCCTCGACGCAGTTCAGCGGCGTAGGCGCCATCAAGTGGACGGAGCTCAACGATGTCGGCCAGCCCTTCTACGGCCTGCTGAACCTCAAGACCGGCATCCGCAAGGGCATTGTCCGCCTCGACTTATGGGCGCGCAACCTGACCGGCGCCTCTTACAACGTCTTTTACTTTGAATCGCTCGGCCGGCCCTATCTCCAGAAAGGCAAGCCCATACAGATAGGGTTGGACGTATCGGTAGTATTCTGACCACCGTCAGGGGCGTATCCCTGCGACGGCTTAACGCTTTCCGACGGTAAAGAGCGGGAGGTAGAGGTAGATGCCGATGACCGACATTATCAGTCCGCCTATTGTGCCTGCGGCGAGTGGGAACCAGAAGGCTTCGCGGTCTGTCCCTATCATAAAGGGCAGGAAGCCGAGGACGGAGGAGATGATGGTGAGGAAGATAGGGCCTATCTTAGCGTTCCAGGCCTTGATGTAGGCGCGGCGGGGCGGGAGTAGCGGGCGGCGCTCGCGTACCTTATTATACTCGTTCAGCAGGTATATGCTGGCGTTGATCGTTATGCCGCAAAGGATGATGAAGGAGGCGAACCCGCCCTGGTCGAAGTTGAGCTTAAACCAGTAGAAGGTTAGGAAGACGCCGATATAGGATATGGGTATGACGAAGATTATGGCGAACGGCTGGCGTAAGGAGTTGAACAGTATGCCGCTTGTGAAGTATATAATGACTATGATGACGAGCAGGAGCAGGTACTGGCGGTTGTCCTTTTTCCCCCAATAGGTGTAATACATATTTTCGCTCTGCGCCTTGTATCCCATCGGGAGGATGGCGTTGAAGCTGTCGATCAGGTGTTCTTGCACCCTGTTACCCTGGCTTGATGCGCCGATGTATTCGTATTGAAGGCAGAGGCGGTACTGTTGGTTTATCTTGGCTACGTTCTGCGGCATCTGTTGCTTGTCGACCGTTGCGAGGGAGGAGATAAGGTATGGCGGATGATCGCCTCCCGATGGCTGCGGGGCGTAAAGGAGGCTCCATACGTCGTACTCCGACGATTGCCGCGAGGTGAGCTTGAGGCGTTCGGTTTCATTATCCACCACTATATTGCCTGCCGGTATGTCTTTGCCGAACACGGGGCGGAGCGAGGCGTAGAGTTCAACCGGACGTATGTCTTCCTCGGCAAGGCGGCGTTTGTTGAGGTTGAAGGAGAACTCGCGGTAATCGTCCTTATACCAGGAGAACTCGTAGTTGATTATCACCTCTTTTATGCGGCGGTAGCTCGTCAGCGAGTCACGCATTTGCTCGGCCCAGAGGTATAGCTCGTCGTAATTGTACCCCAGCATCTCGATGCGGTAGTTGCCTGCCGATTCGCGCACGTCGTTGTTGAAGCCCTGGTCGGGCAGGCCGTATACGCTCCAGCTCCCTCCGCCCAGCTCCAGGGCGCGACTGATGATGTGGCTCTTGAGGGTGTAGGGAAAGCCGCTACGCCCCGACGCTTTGGTGAAGAAGATGTCGATGCGCGCCTGGCGTGCGTTGAAGATATTGGTCTGGAACTGCCGTATGTCTCCTGAGAAGGTACTCAAGTAGGCTTCCATCCGTCCGATGAGGTTGTTCATCTGCGAGAGCGTCACGCCGTTGGGCAGCGAGGCCGTAACGGTCAGCACTAACTCTTCGCGCCTTGTGAGGTAGCTCCCTTCGTATACCTTCTGGACAAACAGGCGCAGAGCGCCGCCCAGAGCCTTGTCGACAATGGGGCGTACCTTCTCCTTGTACGTCTGGCTACCGATGTAGCGGTTGTAGCGTTCGATCCAGACGGAGTCCAAGTGCGAATAAGTCTCCGACGCCTTCATGTCGATCTTCTCCGGCAGCATGAACACAGGCAGCCCGAAGCCAAGTATGAGGAGGAAGCAAAACGATTTCTTCCACCTGCTAAGGAAGCCCATCTGCCACAGGTAAACCCTTCCGGCGTAAACGGGCAGGCGGCGTATCCATCGGCGTAGCGGCATCTTCCGTAAGGGCCTCGCCGCCTTAGGCCGTATCAGCACATCCTGAAGGGCGGGTATGAAGAAGAGGGCGACGGCCAGCGATACGGCAAGGTTGACGA
Organism: Tannerellaceae bacterium; assembly: GCA_031267205.1. Lineage (GTDB taxonomy): Bacteria > Bacteroidota > Bacteroidia > Bacteroidales > Tannerellaceae > DFXE01. The sequence goes on from JAIRZN010000113.1 coordinate 5,588, forward strand.
TCACCACGGCGGCAAAGTCCTGGAGGTTGAGCCGTATCTCCTCGTCTAAGAAGAAGATGACCGAGAGCGCGCCGAGCGTCGTCAGCGTAGCCGCCATTATCGGCAGGAAGGCGTCGCGGTTATGACGCTTGCGGATATGGTCGGACATGACAATGGTATTGTCGATGATAAGGCTTAGCGAGATAGTGATGCCGGCCAACGAATAGAGCTGCATCTCCAGCCTGAGCAGGTAGTAGAAGATGAAAGCTATGCATACGTTGATGACGAGGCTTGAGACGATAAGCGTCAGGTAACGCCAACTGCGCGTCATCAAGAGGACGAAAAGCAGCAGTATAACGATCGTCATCGCCGTGCGCAGGTATATCTTGCTAAGCTCTTCGCGTATGAAGCGCGTCGCATCGTAGCTGATATGCATCTCGTATCCGGCAGGCAGGCTCTCGCGTATGCTTTTCATCTCCTCGTTCACACGTGCGGCAAGTTCAAGCTGGTTAGCCGTTTCCTCGGCGCGTATGGAGAGGTAGATGGAGTTAAGGCCGTTGATGCGGTAGTATGCCGAAGGGGCTTCTTCGCGGCGCGTGACGTTGAGCAGGCGGTCGAGGCGTATCAGGGAGCTATCGGAAGCGGCCACCGTTATCAGCGACGGGTCAAAGCCCTCGTTTCCGGCTCCGGGCGCAAGCGTGAGGCGTATCCACCCGCCGTCGTCGCCCTCCTGTGCAAGGCCGAGGAACTCGCGGCGGTAGTAGCGGGCGATGGCGTCGCGGATGCCGTCAACCGTAACGCCGACGGCGGATAACCGGCGGCTGTCGTATTCCAACTGCCATTCCATAGGCGTAGCTCCGGTTATATCCGCACGGTAAATGCCTGCGATACCGGCCAGACGCGGCTTGATGCGGTTCTCGGCAAAGCGTTGTATGAGTATAGGCGTAGCGGCGGCGTTGATGGTGTAGCTCATGAAGGGGCGCGACTCCTTGTCGTCGGGCCGGCTCATCTCAAGCACGGGGTAGCTCATCCCTTCGGGCATAGCGGGCCATGCCTGGCGGATGATGGTAGAGGCCTCGAAGCGGGCGGCGTCGATATTGGCGTGCTTGTCCATCTCAAGCGTAATAATTCCCCAGCCGTTGCCCGACGTCGAGGTGATCTCGCGTATCCCGTTTATGCGCGTCAGCATGGCTTCGAGGCGCGAGGTTACTTCCATCTCAATGACGCGCGACGAATGGTTGGGCATATCGTAACGGATGCTCAACCGCGGCAGCGTATACGACGGTTCGAGCTTGACGGGCAGCAACGGGATGAAGGCTATGCCGGCCAGGGCTACGCAGACGAAAGCGAGTATGACGGAGAATCTACTCATAGTCGAACTTGCGGCTGAGCGGAATATTGAGGTTGAAATCGTGCAGCGTCAGCTTGCGTATCTTATAATAGCTGAGTTGGTAGTCGCGCAGGGCGCGTATGTAGTTGCGTTCGGCTTCCTGCAGGCGGTTGAGCGACAGGGTGAGGCTATTGATGTCGGCCTTGCCGATGATAAAGCGTTGCTTAGTCTCGGCATAGGCCATCTGAGCCAGGTCGAGGGCTTCTTCGGCTGAAGAGATAAGCTGCTGCTGTACGTTGAAGTCGCCTACGGTCATAAGCAGGTCTTCTTCGAGCGATACTTCCTCCTGGCGGGCGGAAATCTGCGCTACGCTTAGCGTATTGCGCGCCATATTATACTTGCCCTTGCGCACGCCCCAGTCGACTAAGGGTATGCTTATCGAGACGGCCACGACGTCCTGCTGGAGCGGACTACGGTAGGCCTCGCGCAGAGTGCCTGCTACCTGGTTGAACCCGATGCTTAGCGATAGCGAGGCGTCGAACAGGGCCTCCTTGCGGGTACGGTCGACCTGCTGCTCGGCGTCTAATATACGCTCGCGGAAGTCGGCGAACTTCGGATTGTTCTCGCGGGCATGTAGCAGGACTTCCTCGACGGAGAGCGTGCGCTTGACCGGATGACCGGGCAGGCGCAGGCGTATCGAAGCATTCTTGTCGAAGTTAAGGTAAGAGGCTAAGGCGAACATAGCCCGCTTGAGGTCGATCTCGGCAGTCTGCAACTTGTTGCGGGCGTTGACGGCGTCGAGGCGCAGCGTGAGCAGGTCGGCCTGCGTGATGGAGGCTATCTTCTGACGCTGTTCGCCGGTACGGTAGAGCGTATCGGTAGAGGTTACGTTATCGCGCGCCATATCGTACTCCACCTGCGCCATAGCGAGGTCGAAGAAGTATGCCGCAGCCTGCTCGCTTATCTGCTCCATGTTGTAGAGGAACTCCTTCTTGGCCTTTTCGTACTTCAGAGGCTCTATCTTGCGTTCCCACTTGAAGGGATTGTATCCGACGAGCGACTGCGAGTAGCCGATGCGCACCGGCGTCGAAGTATACTGCGTATTCGTGTTATCACCGAAGTTGCGTATCAACCCTATATCGCTGTTGAGGAAGAACTGTCCGCCCAGAAGGTCGAAGTTCTGCGTCACCGCCAGTCTGCCGGAGGCGTAATATGACTCCTGTCGGCGGTAGACGTCGATGTCATCGTTTGAATCGTACCGCCGCGTGATGTCGCGATAGTACTGGACAGGCGTCATATCGAGCGTCACGCCCGGCAATCGTCCGGCCTTATAAGTACGGTACTGCCAGTATCCCGTCAGGTACATATTCTTACTCCTGAACGCTTCAAGCGAACTGTCGCCCGCTATGGCGACGGTTTCCTCGAGCGAGAGCGTTATCTGCGCCCCCGCCTTTACTCCCAAAAGAGCGAGGCTTAGTATGGAAAGACGTATGAAGGTCGAAATATTGTTGTTCATGGTGTATTATATGTTTGTTTAAATCCTTGCAAAAGTCTTGCCGGCGGGATGGTGCGGCATACTTATAGTTCCTTGTGCTTCATGAGCATTATTACGGGGTTGGATTCTTCGTCCAAGCCGGAGGCGAGTTCTTTCAGTCGGCCTTTCAGCTCTCCTTTTTCGTAGGCTTCGACGAGTTGGTCTGCTTGCAAAACCCGCCAGGCTGCGATTCCGGCGTTTATGGGGGACGACTTCAGGCTTACTTCTTTCTTGACGGTGTAGTCGTCGTTGTAGGCGACGTATTTATATATCGCTTTTTCCTCTTTGTCGTACACCAAATCTATATCAGGGAATCCTTCGCTCGTTGCAAAATTAAATTCCTTCTTCACCGTTGCCATGAAATCGTAACGGCGGGTAACGGCGGCGGGCAAAAGGAATACTTCCGGCTCCATGCTTTGTACGGACGGGGTGCGGACTATGAGCGGCGTCATCGTGTGGTCGGGAGAATATCTGTAAACCGTATCCGCCGAAAGTTCTACAATAAGCCAATCTCCAAAGTATGGTATTATGGGACGTTCGGATGGGCCTGCGGTATAAATCATACCGGTAGCTTCATCCTTTGAGACCAACACCGATATTTTCTTCTCTTTGAACGGTATTTGTATCTCCCGCGTGATACTCCCGTCCTGTTTGGAGATAATCAGAAACGACTGTCTGTCTGATTTCCCCTCCACGTCGAAAAAGCCGTCGTGACAAATCAGGTTATCCCGGTCGAAATTGTATATGAGATTATAACTGGCGCCTTCCTTATACGCAAAGCTCCGCTTGAAATTCCCATCCGTATCATACACGAATATTTTCTTTGAATAATGGTCGATCACAAACATCTCGCCATTATCTTCGTCCAACATAAGTCCTAAGACATACGTGTATTCCTCGCCGCCTTGTCCTTTGCGGTTGATTTTCTTTATGCCCTTGCCGGTTTTGCGGTCGAAGACGAATATGTCGCCGTCGTTAACCCAGTTTTTAACCAGAACGATGTCCTCTCCTACATCCAAGAGGGCGCCTTGCGTCACAAATTCGTCCGTTGTTTCCAGCGCGACGTATTCTACATCCATAAAATCCTGGAGGATCAGCTCCTTCTCAGGGTAGCTGGCCGTGACGTCGACCGTTATCAGTCCGTCCGACGGCTGTTTCTTCTCCGTCGTGCATCCTGCAATTACAAGCAGGGCGGCGATTGCGTTTACGATTAGCCTTTTCATACTCTTACTTATAGTTCCTTGTGCT